>JAGBFU010000084.1 GCA_017936285.1 Marinifilaceae bacterium
TACCGGTATTTATAAAGGAAAAAAGATAACTGTTTTGTCGCATGGAATAGGGGGAGGTTGTATCGATATTGTTATGACCGAGTTGGATGCACTTGTAAACATAAATTTTGAGAGCCGTCTGCCTAACAGCGAACATAGCACATTAAATATCATCCGTATAGGAACGTGTGGAGGTTTACAGCCCAACACACCAGTGGGAACCTATATCTGTTCTGACTACTCTATCGGTTTTGATGCTCTATTGAACTTCTATGCTTTAGGCAACAAGGCTTCAGAGAGAGAGATAACAAATAGTTTTATTGCACATACCCATTGGTTACCAGAGTGCGGACGCCCCTACGCTATTGCAAATAGCAAAGAGTTAATCCAACGCATTGGAAAAGACGAAATGGTTCATGGAATCACCTGTTCGGCAGGAGGTTTCTATGGTCCGCAAGGGCGCGTTGTCAGGGCTGCTGTGGCAATGCCGGAACTTAACACATTGCTTCAATCATTTAGTTATAATGGTTTAAAAATCACCAACTATGAGATGGAAGGAGCGCAATTGGCAGGCCTTGCTAAAATTTTAGGTCATAATGCACTTACCGTGTGCATGGTTGTCGCCAACAGGTATGCTAAAGATGCAAATACAGACTATAAGGCATCAATGAATGATTTAATAAAGTTGGTGCTTGATAGAATATAGATAAATTGGGAAAGATTAATAAAATTAAATAACTGAATATGGTAATAAGAAAATTTTGGAATGTATGCCTTATAGGCTTGATGTCAATTAGTTTGGCTAATTGTAGTAGCGACTCAGATTCAAGTAATGATCCTAATGACGAAAAGGAATTTGTCACCCCTAAAGAGTATGTCGGACTATGGGAGTTAGTTTCTGCATCATCGGAAAATACTGCAAATGATACCACTATGCAATATAATGGTGAGTACATTACAATTATTAAAGAGAATGGTATAGGAGCAATGCAAAATGGTACCTATTTTAACTGGAAGGTTGATCCTGAGACAAACCTCTTCTGGAGAAATAGCAGCAACTACTGGATTGCGACTCAAACCACTACACATATCAGTGAGAGTGAGTGGGTTATATCTGAGCGCATAACTGCAACAACAAATCTTATCAGCACCTATCGTAAAATTTCCAATCCTCACCCTGATGAATATATTGGAAAATGGAATACCTATAAAGTGTTGAAGAGCACCAAGGCCGGCATTGATACTCTTGATGCAGACTGGATAAATCATTCTGAGGATGTAACAATGGGTAATGATATGTGGAGAGTGAAATATATAACATTCAAAGATGATGGTACATACATTAACCATGATAATAAGGTGCGTGAATGGTTAGTGTCGGGAGTTCATATTTGGGGATATGATGCATATGAATGGACCGATATGATCAGAGTAGTAACAGGAGTTCCTGAGGATAGAATATCCTTTGTAATCTTAGGAGAAAAGGAGAGTTACAGATTTTATCTGAAAAAAGCTCCTGAAGGAATCTGATATATTTAAACACCATACGAGGTTGTCCACCAATCGGTTGACAACCTCGTTTCTTTAGCTATTCAATTTGAAAATTCTATTATACCACTTACTCTTTCCACTCTCAAAAATCTTTCTCAAATAACCACGAAATAAATTTTAAACAGCTTCTAAGTATATAGATGATTTTGTAGAAAAACAAAAAAGATCCGAAACAATTTCCGGATCTTTGTAGCGCTACAGGGAATCGAACCCTGGTTTTAAGAATGAGAATCTTACGTCCTAGCCCCTAGACGATAGCGCCATTGAATTTATCAATGCTATGTTGTGAACTTTAGTAGCGCTACAGGGAATCGAACCCTGGTTTTAAGAATGAGAATCTTACGTCCTAGCCCCTAGACGATAGCGCCATTATAATTAACAATGTTATGTAGAGAACTTTTAGTAGCGCTACAGGGAATCGAACCCTGGTTTTAAGAATGAGAATCTTACGTCCTAGCCCCTAGACGATAGCGCCATTTCCTAAAGCGATGCAAAGGTAGCGCTTTTATCTTAATTTGCAAAATTAACAACCATTTTTTTCGAGAAAAGATTATTTTTTTCTCTCTCCAAAAATAGTAGTTCCGATACGAATCATCGTACTCCCCTCATTTATAGCTATTTGATAATCACCTGACATACCCATGGAAATAGTGTTGAAGTAGTCACATTGTGCAAAAAAACGCTCCTTCAACTGGTCATATTCGCCCTTTATTGCTCTAAAATCGCTCTTTACACGCTCCATATCATCGGTATGGGTTGCCATACCCATCACACCACGGATACGCACGTGCTTCATTGCTTTAAACTCTTCACTACTTAATATAAGCGAGGCCTCGCCAGGTATGAACCCAAACTTTGACTCCTCGGCAGCAACATGAAGTTGAATAAGGCAATCAATAACTCTGTCACTTTTAGCTGCTGATTTATTGATCTGGGACAAAAGTTCAAGCGAATCGACAGAGTGAATTAGTGATACAAACGGAGCAATATACTTTACCTTGTTGGTCTGAAGATGGCCAATCATATGCCACTCAATATCTTTGGGAAGTATATTATATTTCTCAGCCATCTCTTGAGCTCGACTCTCTCCAAATACTCTTTCTCCTGCAGCATATGCCTCTTGCAGAGCCTCAACTGGTTGATATTTCGATACTGAGACCAAGGTCACTCCCTCTGGGATCCCCTCTCTTATTTCCAATATGTTTTCAGCTATACCCATAACAAGAACAAAATTACAATTATTTTCATTACCTTAGCACTCCATAAGCTGTTTAAAATTCATTTTAGGATGCAGAGATACTTTATAGAGTTGGCTTACGATGGTTCAGCATTCAACGGATGGCAAATTCAACCCAATGCTCCATCAGTACAGGAGAGCCTTAACAAGGCCCTTACTACCCTTCTTCGCACCGATATTGAGGTTGTTGGTGCCGGCAGAACCGATACCGGTGTACACGCCTCATTCTATATTGCCCACTTTGATATTGAAAAAAATATTGATTGTGATTTTCTGAAGTATAAATTGAATAGATTTCTTTGCAAAGAGATTGCTATATATAAGGTATATCCGGTGCCGTCAGATTTGCATGCAAGATTTAGCGCAGTTTCAAGAACCTACCACTATCATATTGCAAAGTTCAAGACTCCCTTTAATAGCAGATACTCATATGCCGTTCATCCTCTTCCCGATATAGAGAAGATGAATGAGTGTGCCAAAACTCTTTTTGACTATACCGATTTTACAAGTTTCTCAAAACTTCATACCGATGTTAAGACCAATAATTGTAAAATCATGCAGGCTGAATGGATTGAGACCGACAAGGAGTATATTTTTGTAATAAAGGCAGATAGATTTCTTAGAAATATGGTTCGTGCTATTGTGGGGACTCTGCTTGAGGTTGGTCAGGGAAAGATAAACGAGAAGCAGTTCCGTACCATAATAGAAGAGAAAAACCGATGCTCCGCAGGAACATCGGTGCCGGGACATGCTCTGTTTCTTGCTGATGTTGAATATCCTGAATTCTAACCCAGAATTTGTGTTCCGTGAGTTTTGGTGTTTATTGTTTTTGAGTCGTAAATATTTTCAATAACTCCATTCTCATCAATAATAAATGTAGTACGCAGAGTACCCATATACTCACGTCCGCACATCTTCTTCATTGCCCATACGCCAAATTGTTCAACCAATCTTTTGTCGGTGTCAGCAATAAGGTTAAACGGCAAACTGTTTTTCTCTATAAATCTTTGGTGAGATTTAGCACTATCAACACTCACTCCTACCACTTCATACCCCTTTTCACGTAACTCCGAGTAGTTATCGCGCAAACTACACGCCTCGGCAGTACATCCGGGGGTACTATCTTTAGGATAAAAATAGAGCACTATTTTTCTACCCTTAAAATCAGACACCTTCATCTCCTGACCATTCTGATTTACTCCTAGAGTTATATCAGAAACACAATCTCCTATCTTCATTTTATATATTTTTTAATTTAACGTTAATTTCACTGCCAAGTTACTCATTTATGACATTAAATAGTACATTTGTGTTCTGAATTTAAGAATTTTTATGAATAGAGTTTTATACCACATATTGGCAGTTGCCACAATTGTTACCTGGGGAACCACATTCGTTTCCACAAAGGTTCTTATACAAAGCGGTTTAACTCCCGAGGAGATTTGTCTTTGCCGTTTTATTCTAGCCTATATCTGCATTTGGATCTTTGGTCCTAAAAGAGTTTTTGCCAAATCTGTAAAGGATGAATTGACCCTTGCGCTATTGGGTGTAACAGGAGGAACAATCTATTTCTGGACAGAGAATACAGCGCTTGAATTTCTTCCTGTTGCCGATGTTACATTCCTTACAAGCGGAACCCCTATCTTTATGGCAGTAATTATGTCTATGGTTTATAAGGATGTAAGACTTACAGCAAGACAGTGGTTATACTCATTCGTAGCACTTATAGGAGTTGCTATTGTTATATACTCCGGGGCGCAGGGTATGCACTTCTCATTGATTGGAGACCTGCTATGCATAGGAGCATCATTGAGTTGGTGTGTCTATTCGATATTTGTAAGAATGCTTGGCGACAAATATCCTACACTTTTTATGTCGAGAAAGATATTTCTGTATGGTTCACTAAGTTTGATACCATTCTTCCTGATAGACCCATTCGATGCTGGTTTGGAGATATTTACCCAGCCAAAAGTATGGGGCAACTTGTTGTTTCTCGGTATTGTTGCGAGTATGGTATGCTTTACAACATGGAATTTATCAATTAAAAAGTTAGGACCGGTGATAACAACGAACTATATGTATATCAATCCGGTAATTTCAATATTAAGTGCAATGATTATCTTGGGAGAGAGTGTCTCATTACTATCGGCATCAGGTTGTCTGATAATTTTGGGTTCTGTCTATTTGATTCAAAAGAAATAATTCAATAACTTTGCTTTTGATTTCATATAAGGGGTGCCTTAATATTACGGGCTGAGATCATACCCATTGACCTGATCCGGGTAGTGCCGGCGTAGGAAAATAGAAAATAATACCCCCTTTTCTGTCTGATTTAAAATTAAATTGCAATGAAAAGGTATACTGCAGTTTTAGCTGTACTCTTAATGAGTACCAATAGTGTATTTGCGCACAGGAACATGCAAGACACTGTAAAAAACATTAATGTTGAAGAGGTGCAAGTGGTTGCAACCAGAGCTACAAACACTACACCGATTGCCCACACCGACGTGACCAAAGAGGAGATTCAAAATCGTAACTACGGACAAGATATCCCATTCATCCTATCATCTACACCATCAGTTCTGACAACCAGCGATGCCGGTAATGGAATTGGCTACACCACAATCCGTGTTCGCGGAACCGATGGAACAAGAATTAATATTACATCGAATGGAATTCCAATGAATGATGCCGAAAGTTGTACTCTATTCTGGGTAAACACTCCCGATTTTGCATCCTCGCTCAAAGGAATTCAAATTCAAAGAGGAGCAGGAACATCAACAAATGGTTCGGGTGCATTTGGAGCCTCGATAGATATGGAAACAGAGATTAGCGGACTTAAACCGCTAGCCGAGGTAAATATATCATACGGTTCATACAACACACAAAAAGAGACTATTAAGCTTGGTACAGGAGTTCTCGGAAAACATTGGTATTTTGACGGAAGATTATCAAACATTATGAGCGATGGCTACCGTGAAAGAGCGAGTGCCGACCTTAAATCTTACTTTCTGCAGGGAACCTATTTAAGCAGCAGAACCACACTTAAATTTATCACCTTTGGAGGTCAGGAGAAGACTTACCATGCATGGGACGGATTGGATAAAGAAACTCTTGGAAATAACAGAAAATACAACCCAAATGGCGAAATCAAAGATGATAACGGTAATGTTATAGGTTTTTACGACAACCAAATAGACAAATACAAACAGACTCACTATCAACTACATTTAAAACAAATTATCTCATCGGCTTGGCGAGCTAATCTTGGTTTGCACTACACCGACGGACACGGATATTACGAAGAGTACAAAAACAAGAGAAATTTGATTGAGTATGGGATTGAGGGTGATAAGAGCGACCTCGTTCGCAGAAAAATTGTAAGTAGTGATTTTGGTGGAGTTGTATTCAGTTTTGAAAATAGTAGTGATAAATTTACAACAGTAATTGGAGGAGGATACAATCAATATGTTAACAACCACTCCGGCCGTGTTATTTGGGTAAAAGAGAGTGTTGGAGTGGCACCCAATCACCAATACTACAAAAATCAAAGTAATAAGTATGATGGAAACATCTACGCTAAAACTACCTGGAGTATAGGAAAAGGAGTTGCAATTTATGCAGACTTACAATATCGTTTTGTCCGTTATACAATTGATGGAGTGAGCGATAAGTGGGATTGGCGTGTTGATCAAGGCAAACTTCAGGATTTAAGTGTAGATGACAAATTCAACTTCTTTAATCCAAAGGCTGGTATCAATTGGAATATAAACAGCAAAAACCGGGTGTACGCCTCTGTTGCAGTTGCTCATAAGGAGCCTACACGTAACAACTACACTGACAACCTGCAGAACCAGACTCCAAAGGCTGAAAGATTGATTGATTATGAGGGGGGATATACATTTCAAAATGATATTTTTAACTTCGGAGCTAACTTCTATTTCATGGAGTATAAAGACCAATTGGTTTTAAATGGTCAGGTTAATGAGATTGGTGAGATGGTTAGCGAAAATGTTGAGAAAAGTTACAGAACAGGTATTGAATTAAGTGCAGGAGCTAAAATTACCAATTGGCTGTACTGGAATGCAAATGCAACTCTAAGTAGCAATAAAATAAAGGGTTACACAGAATATCTTAGCAACGTTAATTTAGATTGGGAGGAGATTTACAATAGTGATGGGACATTATCGCAAACTACTCAATACAAAGATAAAAGCACAATCGCATTCTCGCCTGCAACAATTTTCAATAACAGTTTTTCCGTAAACCATAAAGGATTAAATGTTTCTCTTAACACTCAATATGTAAGCAAACAGTATTTGAATAATGGGGAACATGAAGATTGTATACTTGATGACTATTGCGTAAATAACCTCAACATCAACTATACCATCCATCCCAAAGGGATAAAAAGCATTAAATTCGGAGTCGCAATATACAACCTGTTTAATACAAAATATGAGACCAATGGTTATGCTTCCGGATATGCAGTATATGATGGCGCCAAGCTATCGTATATCTCAAATTATGCGGCATACTACCCCGCTGCCGGAATAAACGCTTTGGGACACATTTCATTCACCTTCTAAACTCTTAAAAAATGCTATTAGAGATTATCGGAACAGTTGTCGGACTAATCTATTTGTGGTTAGAGTATAAGGCAAGCATATATCTATGGATTACCGGAATCATCATGCCGGCAATATATATCTTTATCTACTATAATGCAGGATTATATGCTGATTTCGGAATAAACATATACTATTTGTTAGTAGCTGTATATGGATGGATAATGTGGAGATATGGTGGAAAAACGGCCACTAAAGAGTTGCCAATTACCCGAACACCTGTTAAGGTAATTCTTCCTCTTGTTGCAATATTTTTTATTACCTTTGCATTCATTGTTTGGATATTGAAAACATTTACAGATAGCAACGTTCCCGTATGGGATGCATTCACTACAGCACTGAGCATAATTGGAATGTGGATGTTAGCCAGAAAATATTCAGAGCAGTGGCTGACATGGATTGTTGTTGACCTGGTCAGTTCTGGATTATACATCTACAAGGAGTTGTATTTCACTGCAGGACTTTATGCTCTGTACGCCGTAATTGCTGTTTTCGGATATCGAAACTGGAATCAACAAATTGGCAATGAATAGTAATAAAGAGAGTTTGGATTGTTTTGATCCACAAGCCGTAATACTTGCAAATGGAGACTACCCCACAGCTGAAATACCATTAAAGTTGTTGGGCGAGGTTGCTTTTGTAGTATGTTGCGACGGAGGTGCAAACGAATATATTAAGCGAGGCTTCACTCCGACTGCAATTGTCGGAGATGGAGACTCGTTATTACCAGAATACCGTTCACAATTCCAATCACTGATTCACAGAATAAGTGATCAAGAGACAAACGATCAGACCAAATCTGTAGGATTTCTTAAAGAGAGAGGAATTAAGAGGATTGCCATTGTTGGAGCAACCGGAAAGCGAGAAGATCACACCATAGGTAACATTTCGTTACTTGTAGAGTATATGCGTAAAGGGTTGGAGGTTCGCTCATACACCGACTATGGAGTGATTGTTCCGTGCAGAAATTGCACAACGTTTAAATGCAAGGTGGGCCAACAGGTGTCGATTTTCAATATCTCGGCAAAGGGGTTTAAATCGGAGGGGTTAATGTACCCTATCTACGATTTTACAAACTGGTGGCAGGGAACATTGAACCAAACTACAAGTGATAGCTTTACTATCTTAGCCGATGGTGAGTACATTTTGATGGTAACCTATTAGAGTTAGGAGTTAATTAGGAATGAGGAATTAGGAATTAGGAAAAATCGTGCAAGGTGAGAGCAGAAGCCAAGTTTACTTGGATTATGCCGAACCGCAGCCGATTTTGCGGAAACACTTTATGTTTGCGAATTAGGAAAAATCGTGCAAGCCGAACGCAGAGGGCAAACTTGTTTGCACTATGCTGAGGCGCCGCCGATTTTGCGGCATTGCGCAGCAATGGCGAACATTAGTGCAAGGTGAGAGCAGAAGCCAAGTTTACTTGGATTATGCTGAGCCGCGAGGAGTAGA
>JAGBFU010000085.1 GCA_017936285.1 Marinifilaceae bacterium
AAACAGATAAGATACCATGAAATACTAAAGTTCTTAAGTCCCCCGTATTAACGCAGGTGAACGTAGTGAACCAAGTGAAGGGGGATTTAGGGGGTTGGTAGATAATCCCAGAGGGCCAATGTATTTCATGCTATAAGAATAATAAATTAGATAAGATACCATGAAATACATTGGTCCTCACGTTAGTGCTGCAGGTGGAGTGGAAAATGCTCCGTTGAATGCGAAAGCGATAGGCGCAACAGCCTTTGCGCTATTTACAAAAAATCAGCGTCAGTGGGTAGCATCGCCCTTGACACAAAAATCAATAGATGCATTTAAAAAGAACTGTATAGAGTGCGGTTATACTCCGTCACAAATACTGCCTCATGACAGTTACTTGATCAATTTGGGTAATCCTGATCCCGATGCGTTGCTGAAATCAAGAACCGCATTTACCGATGAGATGATGCGATGTGAGCAGTTGGGTTTGGATAGGTTGAATTTTCATCCTGGAAGTACCTTGAACAAGATTGGTGTTGAGGAGTGTTTGGACTTGATAGCAGAATCAATCAATCTCTCATTAGAGAAGACAACAGGTGTAACCGCTGTTATTGAAAATACAGCCGGTCAAGGCTCAAATTTGGGCTTTCAGTTTGCTCAGATTGCGCGAATAATAGAAGGTGTTAATGATAAGAGTAGGGTGGGTGTCTGTATTGATACTTGTCACGCTTTTGCAGCCGGATATGATTTGGCATTACCCGATGGATTTAATGCCTGTTTTGAGGAGTTTGAAAAATTGATAGGTTTCAAATATCTTCGTGGAATGCACCTTAACGATGCCAAGAAGGGCGTTGGCTCGAGAGTTGATCGCCATGAGAGTATTGGTCAAGGTGAGATAGGAGTGGCTGCCTTTCGTTTAATCATGGAGGATAGCCGTTTTGATGGAATTCCATTGATTCTTGAAACTCCAAACGAGGAGCGTTGGCCAGAGGAGATTGCTTTGTTGAAATCGCTATGCGTAAAATAGGGCTTTTATCTGATACTCACGGTTGGATTGATCCGCAAATTGTCGAATTCTTCAAGGATTGCGACGAGGTTTGGCATTGCGGAGATATTGGTGATTATCGTGTATTCGAGAAGTTAGAAGCCGATTTTAATTTCTCAGCTGTTTATGGTAATATTGATGACTATTATACTCGCAGACAATATCCACAGACAAAAATTTTCATGTGCGAGGGAGTAAAGGTTGTCATGACTCACATTGGCGGTTATCCCGGAAAGTATGCACCCGGGATAGCTGCTTTACTGCGTAAGGAACGCCCGAAACTTTTCTTGTGTGGTCATTCTCATATTGCTAAGGTTATGTATGACAAGAATTTAGAGTGTTTGTGCATAAATCCTGGAGCTGCCGGTAGATACGGCTTTCATGTCGTAAGAACTGCTATGCGCTTTGTTATTGATGGAAGCGATATTAAAGATTTGGAGATTGCTGAGTACGGACGAGGTTAAATATCCAAATAGGTGTGCATAATTCTTATCTTTTTTGCACGTTAATTCATTTTTTTTATTTACTTTGCACTTTAATAGTTAGTGTGGTTAATTACGCAAAAATAGTTTGTAAAATCATAATTAATTAAAACAAAAAGTCTAATGAACAAGAATGTAAACTACGCTTTGTGTGGAGCTATGTGTCTTCTTATGATGGCACCTATAGACTCTATGGCAATGCTTGACGGCAAAGGTCGTCAGAAAAAGAGCAAAACAGAGGTAGCTACTCGTCAGGGAGTAAGAACAATTGCATCTTACGAGGCTATAACTGTAGAGGCTCCGGTTGGTACTGTTCCAAGATTGCCTTATCAGGTTTTGGTAACCTATTCTGATGGAATTAAGGCTTACCGCCAGACCAGATGGTCAAATGCTGCTCTTGATACCGAGAAGGAGCAGGCAGATGCTCAGAAGAATCCGGTAGGTAAGGAGTATGAGGTAGCTGGTGTTATCCTTGGTGATAATAGCACTCCTGAGGGTTATCCAATCGTTGCTAAGGTAAAGGTTGTTGATGGAAAATATGTAACTCCATCAAATAAACCTGTTGCTCAGCCACTTCCTTTGGATATGGTAAGCATTACAGGTGATAACCGTTTGACAAGCAACCGTGATTTGGCTATCGAGACAATCTTGAGTTGGGACGTATCACAGCAGTTATATAACTACCGTGATACATACGGACTTCCAACAGATGGTTATACTCGTTCAGCTGGTTGGGACTCTCCAACAACAAAGTTGAAAGGACATGGTTCTGGTCACTATATGTCAGCGTTGGCATTTGCATATGCAAGTGCAACAAATCCAGAGCAAAAGGCAGCTCTTTTGAATAACATTCGCAGAATGGTAACTGAGTTGCGTGAGTGTCAGGAGAGAACTTTTGTATGGAACGAGGAGCTTGGCCGTTACTGGGAGGCTCGTGATTTCGCTCCAGAGGCTGAGTTGATTGAGATGAAGGGAACATGGGATGCTTTTGATCAGCACAAGAAAGAGTATGAGAAGTATGGTTATGGTTATATCAATGCTATTCCTGCTCACCACGCTGTGTTGATTGAGAAGTATGCTCCATATAACAATGAGGCCGGAGTTTGGGCTCCATATTACTCTATCCATAAACAGTTGGCAGGTCTTATTGACATTGCAAACTATGTTGACGATAAGGAGATTGCAGATAAGGCATACTTGATCGCTAAGGATATGGGATTGTGGATCTGGAACAGAATGCACTACAGAACATATGTTAAGAACGAGGGTTCTCGCGATGAGTTGCGTGCAAAACCTGGTAACCGTTATGAGATGTGGAATATGTACATCGCAGGAGAGGTTGGTGGAACCGGAGAGTCATTGGCAAGACTTGCTGAGATGACATCTGATCCTACAGAGAAAGCACGTTTGCTTGAGGCTTCAAACTGTTTCGATAGCCCTGCATTCTATGAGCCATTGTCTGTAAATATCGATGATATCCGTACTCGTCACGCAAATCAGCACATCCCAATGATTGTAAGTGCTTTGCGTAGCTATTTGACAAACAATAATCCATACTACTATAACTTGTCTTTGAACTTCTGGAATTTGGCTCAGGGACGTTATATCTACTCAACAGGTGGTGTAGGTAATGGTGAGATGTTCCGTCAGCCATATACTCAAATTTTGAGTATGAATACCAACTCACACCGTGACAGAAGCGGTAGTGTAAGTCCAAATCCAAACTTGAATGAGACATGTTGTGTATATAACTTGTTGAAGCTTACAAAGGATTTGAACTGTTTCGATCCAGACAATGCGCAGTATATGGACTACTACGAGCGTGCTCTATACAACCAGATGATTGGATCTTTGCACCCACATAACTATGCAACAACTTACCATTATGCTGTAGGTTTGGATGCTTCTAAGCAGTGGGGTAACAACACTCCTCACTCAACATGTTGTGGTGGAACAGGTTCTGAGAACCACGTTAAGTATCAAGAGGCTGCTTACTTTGTAAACGATAATACAATTTGGGTTGGATTATATATTCCTACAACCGCAAATTGGGAGTCTAAGGGAGTTAAGATCTCTCAGAGCTGCTTGTGGCCTGCAGAGAAATCAACTATTACCGTAGAGGGTTCTGCAAACTTTGCTATGAAACTTCGTGTTCCATATTGGGCAAATGAGGGATTTGATATCAAGTTGAATGGAAACTCTGTAGCAGCATCATATACTCCATGTACATACGTTGAGATTCCTGCTCGTTCATGGAAATCAGGCGATGTTGTAGAGGTTGTAATGCCATTTACAAAACACATCAACTACGGTCCTGACAAGATGGAGAGAGCCGTTACAAATTATGATCCAAATGCTGCGTTCACTCCAATGTGGGTAGGTACTTTGATGTATGGTCCATTGGCAATGTCAACTGCAGGTATCGAGAATTGGGACGATGCAACAATCAGTATCGACTCTTATATGGACAATGTTGTTGCTAATGGTGCAACTGCTGAGACTGGAACAGAGGGTAACCTTTACACATTGACATTAGGTGATATGACATTCCAGCCTGATTATAGCTTGCATGAGCACTCAACACGTTACTGTCGTATCAACATTGTAAGTGATCCTGATACAGAGAAGCGTGCTGTATTGCTTGACAAAGTTCATGAGGCTAAGATTTTCCCTGCTGAGAACTATACTGCTGCATCATATGGTGTATTGAGCACAGCAGTTGCTGCCGCAGAGGCATTGTATCAGGCTGATCAGGTTTCTGAGAAGGCAATCAAGAAAGCTGTTGCTGCTGTTGACAAGGCTATTGACGGTTTGAGTGCAACAGAGTTGAACAAGACAGCTTTGGAGAAGGCTATTGAGGCAACATCACGTACTCGTGAGAGAATGTACACATGGGATAGTTACGAGGCTTTACAGAAAGCTATCGCTCATGCTAAGGAGGTAGTTGCAAACAGCAAGAAGCAGACCGAGATTGATATCGAGAGAGTTGCTCTTAACAATGCAATGAATAGTCTGGTAAGCATGTGGGATATCAACAAGTCTAAGTTGGTTGAGGCTTTGCAGATTGTTAAGCAGAGACAAACAGAGCAGGAGGCTTGGAATGCAATGGCCGTTAAGGTTCCTGTACATGCTCCTTGGGCACCATACGCTTATGCTCGTATGATTGAGCAGGCTAAGAAGGCTCAGGGTATCTTGGAGAATCAAGGTAAAAACTACAATCAGGCAGAGGTTGATGCTGCTGCAGCAGACTTGAATGGTGTAATCAACACAATGCGTCCTGGTAACTTGCCAGAGTTGGAGGATTTGAATGATTTGACTCCATTGTTGAATAAAGCTCGTGAGTTGAGCAACTCTAAGACAACAGAGTTGAACAAGGCTATCGAGTATGCTGAGATGGTTGTAAGCTATGTTACCGACGGTAGTGGTACCATGGATATGATTGTCAAAGCATGTGATCAGTTGAAAGCTTTGGTTAAGTAATCATAATAACTGGTTTATATAAATGGCGGGTGGCTAAATATTTTAGCCGCCCGCTTGTTTTATATAGTAAGAGTAATTTATCAAGATAAATTATCGACATAATTGCATTTTTTTATGATGAAAAAGAGTAATATTTTTGTATCTTAGTTTCTCCTAATAAAAGAATTATGAATAAATTTTTTGCACTCATCATAGTATCGTTTATTGCCTTGGGAATATATCTGTGGGTTGCCTGTTCGTCAGATTCTATCCGGATTGTTGATAATAACAATGCTGATGAAAATGTGGAACAGAGTTCCGAGATTGATGCTGATGATGATTCCGAAGAGGATCTGGATAGTGGTAATGATGATAGTATCACACCTGATGATGACTTGTCAACAGGTGTTGATTATCCATCTGTAACTGAATATATTGAGATTATCTACAACGGTAATGATGTTTCAGTCCATAATCCATACTCTCCTGATGTCGAAATAACATATAGTGGAGCCCATGTGGTAGTGAATGGCATGGTTACAGATATGGTGTGTAAAATATCTGGTTCAAGCAGCAATGGATCATTGAAGGTATATGGAACAGAACCCTTTACTTTGGCTCTTCAAGGAGTTGAATTAACAAACCCAACCTCGCCCGCAATAAATATACAATCGCATAAAAGAGTTGATTTGCTGATTGAAGATGAGACAATTAATAAACTTGCGGATGGCGGTATTTATGAAATAGTTACGGGCGAGGATGCAAAAGGTGCTCTTTTTGCTGAGGGACAGTTAGTTGTCAGTGGAACCGGAACGTTACAGGTACAAAGTTATAATGCGCATGCTATTGCAAGTGATAACTACATAAAAATTGAGAGTGGTAATATCGTTGTAACGGAGGCATCTCAGGATGCCATCCATAGTAATACAGGATTGGTTCTGAATAATGGTTTATTGGATTTAAAAGCAACAGATGATGCAATTCAGGTGGATGAAGGCATAGTAACAATTAATAACGGTTCTATTCTTGCATCTACAGGCGATGATGGAATTGTATCTGCTTATGAGGGGAGTGATGTTTCAATCACAAGTGGAATAGAGATATATGATGGCTCTTTTACTATCAATACCACAGGTGATAAGGGAATGGCAATCAAGAGTACTTCGAATATTGTGATAAAAGGAGGTGATTTTGTGCTTGATACTAAGGGAAAAGGTGCTAAAGGTATTAGTTGTGATGGAGATTGTAATATCTCCGGTGGTAAATTTGATATCACTACATCGGGAGGAGTATATTACATATCGTCGTCAGATAAATCAACTGCTGCCGGAATCAAGTGTGATGGTAATTTAACTATTGCCGGAGGAGTTATGGAGATTAATAGTTCCGGTGCAGGAGGTAAAGGCATTAATGTTGACGGAGTAGCAATAGTGAGTGATGGTGTAATTACAATTAAAACAAGTGGCTCTGAGCAATACTCCTCTAAAGCAAAGGCTTTTAAGAGCGAGGGAGATATGACTATTAACGGAGGAATAGTCACTATTGAGACTCAAAAAGATGGGGCAGAGGGATTGGAGAGTAAAACCACATTTACAATCAACGGTGGAGAGGTGTATGTCAAATCATATGATGATGCCCTTAATGCCGAGAAAAAGGTGATTTTTAATGGAGGTAAAATTTATCTTTATAGCTCCAATAACGATGCAGTAGATTGTAATAATAGTAGCAGTGGTTCAATCTCTATTAACGGTGGATTGGTTGTGGCTTGCAGTAATGCAGGAGCTCCAGAAGGTGCTTTGGATTCAGACCATGGAACATTGGCTGTAAGTGGGGGCTCTCTTATTACAATGGGGGCGGAACACTCAGTTCCTACGAATTCTACTGCAAAGCAGAATACAATTTTATTCTCCAATATTGCGGTTTCAGAGGGCGAATATCTGGCCGTATATGATGCAGATAACAGAGTGATTATTGCATTAAATGTTCCATGTAACAGATTTTCCCGAGGTTCTAACTCGACAATGGTAACCTCGCCTGATATTGAAAGTGGAAAGAGTTATAGTATTGGAATCTTAGAAAATGAGCCGACGGAATATAGCGAAGCGTGGAGGGACGTGTATTTGAACGGGGATGGTGTGCCAGTATCCACACTCTCTACTATGACAGTATCGTCAACTTATACCGGAGCTTCATCATCCGGAGGTCCGGGCGGAGGACTCGGTGGTGGCGGATTTAGACCATGGTAATCTGTTTCAAAGTATGAGAAAAGAGACGTACAGGATATTAAAACACTTCATAGTGATATTGATTGCACTGCTATCGCCCATAATTATAGAGCAGGGTGAAGCCGTGTGTTGTGAGCATATTTTAAGTTTTTCAGTAGTACTCTCATATATAATTATTTTCTATCTAAACTATCTTTTTTTTATTGATAAATGGTTGTATAAAAAGGAGACTCGATATCTATATGTTTTTGTTAATATTGTTGTTGTTATACTATTCTGGTTAATCCTGGAGTTTGGACGTGACCTTCATTTCAGGTTTCACATTCAATCTACAGAGTATTATTACCAATTACCTCCACCACCATCTAAATATTTGATGGCAATGAAGGATATATGGATGGGAATATTGATTATTGGATTGAGTATAGCATTGAGAGTTGCAGAAAACTATTTCAAATTAAAGGAGCAAACTGTAGAGTTGCTAAGGTTAAAGTCTGAGGCGGAATTGGCCGAGTTGAAGCATCAGTTGAATCCTCATTTTCTATTTAATACTTTAAATAATATCTATGCTCTGATAGGTATATCACAAGAGAGAGCTCAAAATGCTGTTTATGATTTGAGTAAACTATTGAGATATGCCCTGTATGATGGTAATAAAGAGCGGGTATTGCTTGAAAATGAGTTGCAGTTTATACGTAATTATTTAGAATTGATGTCATTGAGGTTGACGGAATCAGTTAAATTGAATATTGATATTCCTATTGATAAATCGAATTTACACATAGCTCCTATGTTATTTATTACATTGATAGAGAATGCATTTAAACATGGTATAGAAAATAACGGAATGGTCTCGTATA
The DNA here is from genome assembly GCA_017936285.1 of Marinifilaceae bacterium. GTDB lineage: Bacteria > Bacteroidota > Bacteroidia > Bacteroidales > Marinifilaceae > RGIG9079. Next base: position 8,051 of record JAGBFU010000085.1, read on the forward strand.
TTAATATTGAGATAAAGACGCATAACGGAGTTATAGAGTGTAATGTATCGAACTCCGTTTCAAATATTACAAATTGTATAACAGACAGAACCGGTATAGGGGTACAAAATTTAAAAAAGAGGTTAGATCTGCTCTATCCGGATAGATATACTTATGTGTATGAGAAGAGAGATAATGAGTATTATGCTAAATTGAAAATAGAGTTGAATGATGAAAAGTCTTAATTGTGCTGTGGTGGATGATGAGCCGTTGGCATTAGAGTTGATAGAGGGGTATATTAAACGCACTCCTTTCTTGATTCATTCCAAGAGTTGTGTAACAGCATCCGAGTTGTTGGAGGTGTTGAATAATAATCATATTGATTTGGTCTTTATGGATATTCATATGCCAAATGTTAATGGTCTGGAACTCTCAACGCTATTGGATCAGAATGTTATGGTTATCTTTGTGACAGCGTATGATCAATACGCGCTGGAGAGTTACAAGGTCAATGCTGTTGACTATTTGTTGAAACCAGTCAGTTATGCCGAATTTCTTAAAGCTGCAAATAAAGCATTGAATCTGTCAGAGTTACGTTCTTCTGCAGATAAATTTAATAATTCCAAATCTTCAGATGATACAATATTTGTCAAATCGGACTATAAGTTGGTTCAGGTCAATATGAATGATGTGATATACATTGAAGGCCTTAAAGATTATATAAAGATCTATTTAGAGAGTGAAGTAAATCCGATTGTGTCGTTGGTGAGTATGAAGGTTATAGAGGAGAGTCTTAATGTTGACTATTTTATGCGGGTTCACAGATCGTTTATAGTAAATATGAATAAGGTAAAGGTGGTAGATAGAAGTCGTATAGTATTCGGAAAGGTATTGATTCCTATTTCAGATTCCTATAAGGATCGTTTCAATGACTATATCAGTGAGAAGATTGTGAAATAGGAGTTAATGCTAAAATAATTGCAGTCGGTATGATTACCAGTGCATCAGCTAATGGTGTTGCAAGCCATATGCCATCCAATCCCATTTTAGGAGAGAGAATAATTAGTGCAGGAATCAGAAACAGAAATTGTCTTGATATATTTATGACAATTGCTTTAGCGGGTTGTTTGATTGATTGAAAGAAACTTGTAGTTACAATTTGAAAGCCGGTCAATGGAAGAAGCAGAATGGTAAACTTGAAACCGGTAATACCAATTGATATAAGATTCTGATTTGTAGTAAATGCCTTCATTATCTCGGCAGGGAAGAGTTCGAAAAGGGCAAAACCGATAATTGCAATCCATGACGCTGCCATAATAGCTTTAATCAGAGTAGATTTCACTCTGTCTGAGAATCCCATTTTGTAATTGAAATTTACTATCGGTTGCATTCCTTGGCATATTCCTTGTTGAATAGCTGCTACCAAAAAGAGCATGGTTGCAATTATTCCATAGGCTCCAACTGCATAATCTCCACCATGTATAATCAAATATCTGTTTATAATGATATTGACCATACTGGTTGTGATGTGCATAATAAAAGGGGCCATACCTATTCCGATAATTGGTAACAGAACTTTTATTGATGGAGTGAAATCGCTTAGGTAGAGACGTAGTTTTCTCTTTTTTTTGTGTAGATGTTGAACTATTAAAGCAAATGTAATTGCGATTGATATTGCAGATCCCCATCCTGCACCTTTAATTCCCATATTTAATGCAAAGATAAATACAGGACTGAAAATAATATTTAATAGCGGACCTATGAGCATGATTGTCATAATCTTACGTCTGCTTTCAATCATTCTTGCTGCATTGCTTAGGGTGATGTTGATATTACTAAGAATGCCGGCAGGTATCATTATTTCAAGGTAGATAATAGCGTGGGAAATGGTCTCGTCCGAACCTCCAAAGTTTTTCAAAACGGGTTCTATAAAAAGAAGTGCTAAAAACGCCAATATTAACGATGATATAAAACATAATATGAGCGCATTTCCAAGAATTTGGCGTGCATTCTTTATTCTGTCATCATTATCGGGTAATGCATTGATGGCTGACGAGGCTCCGACTCCGGTTAATGTTCCTATTGTACTGAACAGGGCCAGGCATGGAAGAGTAAGTGCCATTCCGCATATTGCCATTGTTCCGGCTCCTTGTCCGACAAATATTCTGTCAACAATATTGTACATGGCAATTACCAGCATATTTAAAATTGCGGGTAGCGAGTAAATCTTCAACAATTTACCTATAGGATATCTTGCCAGAATATGGTTTGACGTTACCGTATTGTTAATATTTGTCAAAACTAATAGTGTGTATTTAAAAAACTGCGCAAAGTTAGTAAAATATCCCATATTTATCTTAATTTTGTAGGATTGTATTTGGTTCAATTTTTGCATTTTATTATGAAAAAAGGCTTGTTATTAATAGCATCGCTCGTAATTTCAATGATGTCTATTAAGGCTCAAAAGTACAGTGATAGTACTATTGTACAGAACTTTATGAACAGATTGGCTTCGCTTCCTCAAGAGAAGTTATATGTTCATACAGATCGTGATATATACACTGCAGGTGATACTATATGGTTCCGTGGCTATTTGGTAAATGCCTCAACGCTTCAGGAGTGTGATTTCAGTAACTTTATATATGCCGAGTTGAAGGATAAATCCGATTCTACCTATGTAAGAGTTAAGATTATCAAAAGGGATAGTGTATTTTCCGGGTATATTCCCATTTCTGAAAAGCTTCAACAAGGGGAGTATATGTTGCGTGCCTTTACTTCGTGGATGGAGAACGATGGAGATGATTTCTTATTCAAAAAGAGAATCAGAGTGATTAATCCATTTGATTCCAGAGTATTTACCTCTCTTAGATACCGATATGAAGGAGATGATAGGTTTGCAGATATAACCTTCTTGAATATTGAAAATAAGCCCTTTGAACGTGAGCAGATATTGTATCAGTTTGGAGAGAATGATGACAATCTCAGGTATAGAATTGGTAGAACCAATGACGATGGTGTTGTATCTATTAAGGTAGATAGTGCTGTTGATCGTATTTTTGTGAAATTTTCCGAGAATGCTCCTTTTGATTTTAGCCGAGATATATGGTTGCCTGTAGATTCTCTTAAGTATAGTGTTCAATTCTTTCCGGAGGGAGGTGCACTCCTTGCAGACAATATTCAGAATATAGCATTTAAAGCTATTGGTACAGATGGATTCTCTATTGATGTAGAGGGTGAGATTTATAATTCAAAAGATGAGTTACAATCCTATTTTGTATCAATGCATGCAGGAATGGGAAGTTTCCCATTGAATGTTGTAGAGGGTGAAAGTTATTATGCAAATATAAGAGTAAAGGGGAGTGAGCAGATAACAAGATTTGATCTGCCCAGAGTTGAGAGTCAGGGCATTGCCCTTGCCCTTAATAGAAAGTATGGTACTAACCAGATAGTTTATTCTATTAAGAGTGCCAATAAGCAACCTTTACCGGATAATTTAATGCTTTTAGTCCACTCTCGCGGAATACCAATTATTTGTCAGAAAGTAACTGAAAATGTTAGTGGAATTATTTTGACGGATAATTTTCCCGAGGGTATTTTGCATGTGTCAATAATTGATGATGAGTGTAACATATTGACCGATAGATTATGTTTTGTCAGAAACGAGGCAGATAAGGAGTTGAGTATAGCAACAGATAAAAGCAAATATCATGTTCGCGATGAAGTTAAAATGGTATTGACGTTAAAGGATTTGGAACTGGATTCGGTTGCTTCGGGTTCTTTTTCTGTCTCTGTTACCGACGCAGCACAAGCTGAAAAGGATTCCCTATCATCGTCAATATTGTCAACTTTGTTGCTTACAAGTGATTTGAAGGGTTATGTTGAGAATCCTGATTTCTATTTCCAGAACAATGATATAAAATCGTTACGTTTGCTGGATTATCTGCTTATGACACAGGGATGGAGCAGATTTGATATCTCTAAGGTTGCAAAGGGCGTATATGATACAACACACTTCTTCCTTGAGCGAGGTCAGGTTATCAGCGGTCAGATATTAAAGTACTCAGGAAAGGGGGCAACTGATTCTAAACTGGTTGCAATTGCCAGTGGTGGAAAGTATCAGACGGTCGATGCCGATTCTGAAGGTCGATTTATTGTAGATAAAATTCCTTTTGAAGATAGTACAGCCTTTATTGTGCAGGGAATGAATAATAAGGGACGAAAGTATGTAGAGGTAATATTGGATGAAGATGAGTATCTTCCCTCTAAATATAAATTTCCATTTGGAGTACGTCAACAAATTAAAGAGGAGGAGTTCTTTAATAAGCATAAAGAGGTTTTCTATATTGACGAAGATGGAATGAAGGTGTATGTTTTGAACGAGGTTGTAATTCGCAGAACATACAGAAAAAAATTTAATAACTTTTATGAGGCGTGTGCCGATCAGATGCTTGATTCTGCACGATTGGCAGCTCTGGACTTTTTGGGATTGGAGCAGATTCTTATGAAAATTCCCGGAGTATGGATGGATAAACAGCATAGCTCAATCAAACATTTTAATGATGATCTGCTTATCTATCTTGATAACTTTGAGTTTGATCCAATATTCTTCCATGAGTTGGAGACTATGCGAGGAGATGAGTTGTTAAGCGTTGTATATATATCGCCAACAAAGGGTTGGTCTATTTTTGGCCCTAAAGGTAAGAATGGTGCAATTGTAATTACACGTAATCTGGAATTTGTACCACCATATAAACAGTTGCCTAGTATTGTCACTTTTACTCCACTTGGATATCAGAGGAATGCGCAGTTCTATGTACCTGCTTATCAAGTGGATGAAGTTAGAGCAGCACTTAAGGATATTCCGGATGAGCGTAAAACTCTTTATTGGAATCCTAAGGTTGTCATTGATGGTAGTGGAGTTGTTGACTTAAATTTTACAACCTCGGATAAATATACTACATTTAATGTTATAGTTGAGGGTATTACAAAGGATGGAACTCCATTGCATAAAGAGTATCAATTTGAAACTGATAATTAAAAACCGGTTTCAAGTTGTTAGCAGTTTTAATCGGCGGAATACAGTATATTTAAACAGATTCTAAAAGTAATGAAGGAGAGAGAGGTTGAGCAGGGTGAGATTGCTGTCTATGGAGCGAGGGAACACAATTTGAAAAATATAGATGTTGTTATTCCGCGTAATTCATTGACTGTCATTACAGGTTTAAGTGGTAGTGGAAAATCTTCGTTAGCATTTGATACAATATATGCTGAGGGACAGAGGAGGTATATGGAGACATTCTCTACATATGCCCGTCAGTTTCTTGGAGGAATGGAGCGGCCTAATGTTGACAAGATAACAGGATTGAGTCCGGTTATCTCAATTGAACAGAAAACAACAAACAGGAATCCTCGCTCAACTGTAGGAACGACTACCGAAATTTATGACTTTTTGCGACTACTGTTTGCAAGAGCCGGTATTGCCCATTCTCATATTACGGGTAAACCGATGGTTAAATATAGTGACGAGAAGATTCTAGAGCTTATATTGGAGCACTTTAAAGATAGAAGGGTAATCTTTCTTGCTCCTATTGTTAAGGGACGTAAGGGGCACTATCGTGAGGTTTTTGAAAATTGGCGTAAACGAGGATATATATCTGCCAGAGTTGATGGCGAAATTCGTGAAATTGTTGCAGGAATGGCACTTGACAGATATAAGAATCACGTTATTGAAATTGTTATTGACAAGTTGGTCATTCGCGATAATGTGGATTTGAAGAGACTTAAAGAGTCGGTTGCAACCTCGATGCGCCATGGGGAAGGGATTATGATGGCTATAGATGCCGATGATAGTAGCTATATTCGCTATTATAGCCGTAATTTGATGTGCGAAGAGAGCGGAATATCATATAAAGATCCTGCGCCTCACTCATTTTCGTTTAACTCTCCTCATGGAGCTTGTCCCGTATGTAAGGGATTAGGTATTGTAACATCTGCAGACCGTGATAAGATTATTCCGCATCCGGAACTCTCGATTCGGGATGGTGCAATTGAGCCATTGGGGAAGTATAAAAATTCTCTTCTGTTCTGGCAGATAGATTCTGTTTTGAGCAGACATAATTTCAATCTTGACACACCGGTGTCAGAGATGAGCGAGGAGGCTATCAGTGATATACTTCATGGAGTTCCCGGACAGATACGTCTGCAGAATACCGCATTAGGTTCCTCAAGTAATTCTCTCTATGCTTATGAAGGAATAATAAAATATATAATTCAGCAGAGCGAAAATAGTACCTCAAAAAAGGCGGTGAAGTGGGCCGAACAATTTATCTCGACAAAAGAGTGCGAAGAGTGTTACGGACGACGATTAAATAGGGAGGCTCTCAATTTCTTTATTGACGGCAAAAATATTTCTGAACTTGCCGATATGGAGTTGGGGGAGTTGTATAATTGGTGTGAATCGGTTGAGGATAGATTAGAGAGCAGACAAAAAGTGATAGCTACGGAGATTCTTAAAGAGATCAAAGTGCGTTTGAAATTCCTTCTTGATGTTGGTTTGGATTATCTGTCATTGAACAGACAATCGGCAACTCTTTCCGGAGGAGAGTCTCAAAGAATTCGTCTGGCGACACAGATCGGTTCGCAATTGGTTAATGTTTTGTATATATTGGATGAACCAAGTATAGGTTTGCATCAACGTGATAATCTTAGATTGATAAATTCGCTTAAGGAGTTACGTGATGTTGGAAATACCGTGATTGTGGTTGAGCATGACCAGGAGATAATGGAGAGTGCCGATTACATTGTTGATATGGGACCGGCTGCCGGTAGAAAGGGTGGTCATGTTGTGGTTGCCGGGGATTATAAAACTGTAGTATCACATCCAGATAGTCTTACAGCAAAGTACCTGCGTGGCGATTTGGAGATTAAGCCTTTGGATAAGGTTCGTGAAGGCAATGGTAAATCTATCAGGTTGTATGGTTGTACCGGACATAATCTCAAATCGGTGGATTTGAGTTTGCCGTTAGGTATGTTTGTATGTATTACCGGCGTTAGTGGTAGTGGCAAGTCCTCGCTCATCAATGGTACTCTGTATCCAATATTGGCCGAACATTTCTATAATGCCGTAGTAACTCCATTGCCATATAGATCAATTGAGGGTATAGAGAATATAGATAAGGTGATTGTCGTTGACCAGAGTCCTATAGGAAAGACACCTCGCTCGAATCCTGCAACATATACAGGTCTCTTTACAGATATCAGAAAGATATATGAAAAGTTGCCTGAGGCCCAGTTGCGTGGCTATAGTGCCGGACGTTTCTCATTTAATGTATCAGGAGGACGTTGTGAGGCATGTAAAGGTGCAGGTGTTAAGACTATTGAGATGAACTTTCTGCCTGATGTTTACGTCCATTGTGACGAGTGTGATGGTAAACGCTACAATAAGGAGACTCTGGAGGTTAAGTTCAGGGGAAAATCTATTGGCGATGTCTTGAACATGACAATCAATATGGCAGTAGAGTTTTTCGAGAATGTACCTCATATTTATGAGCGATTGAAGGTTCTGCAAAGTGTGGGTTTAGGATATATAAAGTTGGGCCAACCTTGTACTACATTATCCGGTGGAGAGTCGCAACGAATTAAACTTGCAACAGAACTTTCAAAGCGTGAAACAGGACAGACGTTATATATACTTGATGAACCTACTACAGGTCTCCATTTCCAGGATATCAGTATTCTGCTGGATGTTTTACATAAACTGGTTGACCGAGGTAACTCCGTGGTTGTGATTGAGCATAATACCGATGTTATAAAGGTAGCCGATTGGATAATAGACCTTGGCCCCGATGGCGGAAAACGTGGGGGTGAGATTGTTTACGAGGGGAGAAGAAGATAGTTTGGGTGATATGTGAAAAGATAAAAGGATATAGGTGAAAAAATGGTTGAATTTGCTTGCAAATTCAACCATTTTTAACTCCTAACTCCTAACCTTCTAATTCCTCATTCCTCATTCCTAATTCCTAATTAAAAATCCCAAGTCCGTTGAGCATTAACAATAGCACAACTACAGGAGCTACATATCGCATAATGAAGAAGTAGAAACCGAATAGGGTAATTTTTAGTTTGTTTCCATTGGTGATTTCGTCTCTAAGCGAATCCTTGCCCAAAACCCAACCGGCAAAGTAACAAATCAGAATACCTCCCAATGGTAAAAGAATGTTCGACGCAGTAAAGTCCATGATGTCAAAGATATTCATACCAAACAGAGTTGTATCTTTTAGTGGGCCAAAAGCGATTGTTGTGAATACTCCTACTATTGAGATAATAATAGTTGTGATTATTGTTGCTGTTACTCGTTTCATTTTCAATTCGTTAATAAAGTAGGCAACGGTTACCTCAAGAAGTGATATGGACGATGTAAGAGCTGCAAGTATCAATAACAAGAAGAAGATAAAACTCCATAACTGACCAAGAGGCATTTGTGCAAATACCTGTGGAAGCGTCAGAAATACCAGACCTGGCCCAGCGTTTGGAGCCATTCCGAATGCGAATGTCGCAGGAAGGATAGCAATACCGGCTAATATAGCAACAATTGTATCCGAAAGAACAACCTGATATGCCATTTGGTGAATATTTTCGTTTTTCTTTACGTATGCTCCATAGGTCATAATTACTCCCATTCCTACAGACAGTGAGAAGAATGCCTGTCCCATTGCAGCCATGAATGTCTTTGCTGAAACAACCTCTAAGTTAGGTTTAAACAAGAATGCCAAACCATCTATACTATGTTCGTTAATTGTTAATGATCTGAAACATAGAATAATTAATATTATGAATAGAATAGGCATCATTACTTTTGAACTGCGCTCAATTCCATTTTTAACTCCTCCAATAATTACTGCTGCTGTTACTATCATAAATAGTATTTGCCATACAACAGGATGGTAAGGGTTTGATGTAAATTCTGTGAAAAGTTGTTCTACACTTGCCGGTGTTGCATTTTGAAATGCGTCTGTAAAAGAGATACACATATAGTGCATTGTCCAGCCAGCAATTGTTCCGTAATATGACAAAATAACTGCTGAAGTACAAACAGTTATAATGCTGAATGCACTCCATTTTGTATTTGGTGCCAATTTTTTGAAGGTTCCGTAAACATCTTTACCTCCGCGACGTCCAATTGAAAACTCGGCAAGCATTATAGGTATTCCGATAAAACAGATACATGCAATGTATATCAATATAAAAGCTGCTCCTCCATTTTCGCCAGTTAAATAAGGAAATTTCCATATATTTCCTAAGCCAATTGCCGAGCCTGCCAATGCTGCAATCGCTCCAATCTTTGATCCGAAATGTTCGTTATTACTCATAAGATTTTATTCATTATTCGTTACTTCAGATAGTTTAAATTTAGTAATTTTAAGCCGCAAAGTTACGCTAAATTTAATATCAATACAAGATACTAAAATTATAATATAACATAGATTATGGATGTAGATGCAATTATCAACAAATTCTATGATGATAATGCCGAGGGTAAAGCTATATTGGTTGTTCATAGCAAGTTGGTTACTGAGATTGCTCTGGAGATGGCAGAAAGACACCCGGAACTGAATATTGATGCTGTTTTTGTTAGCGAAGCCGCAATGCTTCACGATATCGGAATATATTTGTGCAGTGCGCCATCGATAGGTTGCTATGGTAGCGAGCCATACATAAAACATGGTGTATTGGGAGCAGAATTGTTGCGAAGAGAGGGATTTGAAAGGCATGCCAGGGTATGCGAAAGACATACTGGCACCGGATTAAGTAAAGAGAGTATCCTCGCCCAGGAACTTCCATTACCTATACAGGATTTCCTGCCTGAGACTATAGAGGAGAAACTAATCTGTTTTGCTGATAAATTCTTCTCAAAGAGCCGTCCCTCTGAAAGAAAGAGTGTTGAGGAGGCACGTAAATCTATATCAAAATTCGGAATAGAATCCTTGCAGCGTTTTGATGAGTGGTGTGAGTTGTTTTTATAAAATTTTGTTATCTTTGCATAAACAAGTTGTAGAGTGTTACAGTGTTTGAATGGATTTGAAATAATATAACAATATATGGCAGACGACAAAAAAATTATCTTCTCGATGGTGGGAGTGAGCAAAGTGTTCCCTCCGCAGAAACAGGTGTTGAAAGATATTTATCTATCTTTCTTTTACGGTGCTAAGATTGGAATTATCGGATTGAACGGTTCTGGAAAATCTACCTTGTTAAAGATTATTGCAGGAGTAGAGAAGGAGTATCAGGGCGAGGTTGTATTCTCTCCGGGTTACTCTGTGGGATATCTGGAGCAGGATCCTAAATTAGAATCAGGAAAGACAGTTAAGCAAATCGTAGAGGAGGGTGTTCAAGAGATTGTTGATGTATTGAGGGAGTACGAGGAGGTGAATGAGAAATTTGCCGATCCGGAGGTTCTTGAGGATCCCGATAAGATGGATGCTTTGATTAATCGTCAGGCTGAGCTTCAGGATAAGATTGATGCTACCGATGCCTGGAACCTTGATTCTAAGTTAGAGCGTGCAATGGATGCTCTTCGTTGTCCGCCAGAGGATCAGATTGTAGATACCCTATCAGGAGGTGAGCGCAGACGCGTTGCTCTTTGTCGTTTGTTGTTGCAACAGCCAGATATTTTGTTGCTTGATGAGCCTACCAACCACCTTGATGCCGAGTCTATTGATTGGTTGGAGCAGCATTTGCAGCAGTATGCCGGAACTGTAATCTGTATTACTCACGACCGTTACTTCCTTGACCATGTAGCAGGTTGGATTCTGGAGCTTGACCGAGGCGAGGGAATTCCATGGAAAGGTAACTACTCATCATGGCTTGACCAAAAGACAAAGCGCATGGCTTTGGAGGAGAAACAGGCAAGTAAGCGCAGAAAAACCCTGGAGCGTGAGCTGGAGTGGATCAATATGGCTCCTAAAGCGCGTCATGCTAAAGGTAAAGCCCGTTTGAACTCATACGAGTCATTGTTGAACGAGGATCAAAAGGAGAAGGAGGCAAAACTGGAGATCTATATCCCTAACGGACCTCGTTTGGGAAATAAAGTTATAGAGGCTCAACATGTTGCCAAAGCGTACGGAGATAAGTTATTGTTCGATGATTTGAACTTTATGCTTCCACCTAACGGAATTGTTGGAGTTATTGGTCCTAATGGTGCTGGTAAAACAACACTCTTTAAGTTGATTATGGGACTTGAAAAGGCAGATGGTGGTACATTTGATGTGGGCGAGACTGTAGTTATAGGATATGCAGACCAGACTCACAAAGATATTGATCCAAAGAAGAGTGTATATCAGGTTATTTCAGGTGGTCAGGAGTTTATCAGAGTTGGTGGTAAGGAGATAAATACCCGTGCCTATATCTCGAAATTCAACTTTGTAGGAGCGGATCAGGAGAAATTATGCGGAGTGTTATCGGGAGGAGAGCGTAACCGCTTGCATTTGGCATTGACACTTAAGGCTGAGGCCAATGTATTGTTACTGGATGAGCCTACCAATGATATTGATGTTAATACTCTTCGCGCACTTGAGGAGGGATTGGAGAGTTTTGCAGGATGTGCAGTTGTAGTATCGCACGATCGTTGGTTCCTTGATAGAATATGTACTCACATATTGGCATTTGAGGGTGATTCAAATGTAGTCTATTTTGAAGGAACATATTCAGACTATGTGGAGCATAAGAAACGTTTGAATGGAAATGTTGAGCCAAAGAGAGTAAAATATAGAAAGTTGATAGCGGATTAAGCAAAAAAACTTTTTATCTTTGCACATTAAAATTTATAACGGCTATGTGTAACTATCCATTTATATTACCCAAAACTCATTGTTTCGGCTTTGTAATGGCAATACCATAGTGAGTTTTTTTGTGTAAAGAATTAATAGTTAACCCAATTAGAAACAATAAAAGATATATAGATATATAGATATGAAACAAGATATGATTGTAATCCTGGATTTGGGAAGCCACGAGAATACTGTATTGGCAAGAGCAATTCGCGCCTTGGGTGTATATAGCGAAATCTACCCACACGATATTACTGTTGATGAGTTGAAAGCATTACCAAATGTAAAGGGTATCATTATCAATGGTGGACCTAACAATGTGATTGATGGAGTAGAGATTGACGTTTGCCCTGAGATCTATAATGCAGGTTATCCTGTAATGGCTGCCGGACATGATAAGGCTGTATGTGAGGTAAAATTGCCTGAATTTACCGACGATGTTGAGTTGATAAAGAAATCTGTTAAGTCTTTCGTTTTTGACACATGTAAGGCCGAGGCTAACTGGAATATGGCTAACTTTGTAAACGACCAGATTGAGTTGGTTCGCAAGCAGGTTGGTGACAGAAAGGTTCTTCTTGCGCTTTCCGGTGGAGTTGACAGCTCTGTAGTTGCTGCTTTGTTGTTGAAGGCTATTGGTAACAACCTTGTATGTGTTCACGTTAATCACGGATTGATGCGTAAGGGTGAATCAGAGAATGTTGTGGAGGTATTCAGAAACCAATTGAATGCTAACCTTGTATATGTTGATGCAACAGAGCGTTTCTTGACAAAGTTGGAGAATGTTGCAGATCCGGAGGAGAAGCGTAAGATTATCGGTGGCGAGTTTGTTCGTGTATTTGAAGAGGAGGCTCGTAAGCTTGATGGAATTGACTTCTTGGGTCAGGGAACAATCTATCCTGATATTGTGGAGAGTGGAACCAAGACAGCAAAGATGGTTAAATCACACCACAATGTTGGCGGACTTCCCGAGGATATGAAGTTTGAGTTGGTAGAGCCACTACGTCAGTTGTTTAAGGACGAGGTTCGTGCTTGTGGTTTGGAGTTGGGATTGCCATACGACATGGTATATCGTCAGCCATTCCCAGGACCAGGACTTGGAGTTCGTTGCTTGGGTGCAATCACTCGTGATCGTCTTGAGGCTGTTCGTGAGTCAGATGCTATTCTTCGTGAGGAGTTTGCTAAGGCTGGTTTGGATAAGAAGGTATGGCAGTACTTCACAGTTGTTCCAGATTTCAAATCAGTAGGTGTTCGCGATAACGCTCGTTCATACGATTGGCCTGTAATTATACGTGCCGTTAATACTGTTGATGCTATGACCGCAACAATTGAGCAGGTTGATTGGGCAATTCTTATGAAGATTACCGACCGTATTTTGAAGGAGGTTAAGTGTATCAATCGTGTATGCTACGATATGTCACCAAAACCATCGGCAACAATCGAGTGGGAGTAATACTCTGAATATATTGATATTATAAGCAATAAGCTGTCTAATAATTGGTTAGATGGGTTTAAGGCTGACAAACAACTGTGGCGTATATAGGAACTATACTGTTCACTATATACGCCACTGTCGTATATTACGGTGTGTACAGGTGTTACTACTATGTTTTATGCTATGGAGTTTTGTAATGATAGTATGTAGTTAACTCAAATATATAAATCTATGTTAGTTATACACCCCAAAGATATTACGACAAGCTTTCTGAATTGCCTGTACAAAGGAACAGGCTCGACAGTTGTTGACCAGACTGCGAGTAAGCGCGAGATTGAGCATTTGCTGCATCATTGCCCACCTCAAGAGCGAATTATGTTGCTTGGTCACGGTTCCGATAATGGGCTTTTCTCTCGCACTGATGATATGAAGCCGGAGTTTGACCGTATAATAGTCGGTCATTCTCACGCATATTATTTGCGTCATCACGGTACGAATATTGTCGGAATATGGTGTCACGCAGATAAATTCGCACATAAGGAGGGATTGCATGGGCTCTTCTCCGGAATGATTATATCAGACAAAAGGGAGGCAGAAGAATATGGAATTATCACCCTGCAACATCACATAGAAGAGGCGAATGAGGTTATGTTTGCCAAACTTCGAAAATTGTTAGACGAAGGTGTACCACTTCACGAAATTCCAGAACGAATGAAGGCTTTGAATGACAAACCTTCCTGCCTAACAAACTTCAATTATGAGAACTTCTATTATTTATAGCACTCATTTTACTCTAAAAGCACTTGAGGATATAAAATGTACCACTTGACGGCTGTTTTAGAAATGTTGATAAGGGATTGAAGGATTTCGAATCATTATGAGCAATACTAATTAGAAGGGTAGTATAATGATTTTATGGAGTGTCATGTTGAGAATGATTTACTGCTAATATGGATAAATAATCCAAATTTAGTGCTTAACCTTGTTCGTTTAAGAAGATAGTGAGACGAGTTGGAAACTATTGATATTGAAAAATTGTAGATAATAAAAAGGGCGCTTCGGAGTGGAAGTGCCCTTTGGTTTAGATGTCTATAAAACTGCGTTAAGAATCTCTTCTGTCTTTTCGGGAGTAACACGTCCGAACTCTCCAAGTGTCCAACCTCGCTCTTTAAAGCGTTGAACAATACGTTGGATTGTCTCCTGACCAATGTTGTGGTCGCTAAGTTTAATTTTCATTCCTACAGATTTGAAGAACTCCTCGGTAGCCTGAATAGCCTTCTCGGCACGCTCTTCGTTTGTGCCCTCGGTAATTCCCCAAACTCGCTCTCCATACTGCACAAGTTTATCCATCTTGTACTCCTTCATTACTCGTGCCACGCCCGGCCATACAATTGCAAGGGTAACTCCGTGGTCAAGTCCGTGCATAGCGGTAAGTTCATGACCAATAGAGTGTGTTGACCAGTCCTCAACGCAACCCATTGCTACAAAACCATTTAATCCCATGGTTGCTGTAAGCATATAGTTAGCGTATGTTTGGTAGTCTGCATTGCCTGCAATAAGCGAGGGCGCAAGGGTTATCAAAGTCTGTAACAACCCCTCTGCCCAACGGTCCATAACCATTGTTTTGTTATCGAAGGTCATGTACTGCTCAAATGTATGAATGTAGGTATCTACAATTCCGTTTGCAATTTGGCGTTGAGGCAAGCTGCGTAGAGCATTGGGATCAAGAATTGAGAATTGTGGATATGTTGCTTTGCTTCCAAATGCCAACTTCTCGCCTGTTTCGCGACGTGAAATTACGGCATTACCATTCATCTCAGATCCGGTTGCAGGGAGGGTAAGAACTGCTGCAAGAGGTAGAGCCTTTTGAATAGTAGCTGCTCCTGAAAGGAAATCCCATGGATCGCCCTCGTAAAGCGAGCCTGCAGCAATAAATTTGGTTCCGTCAATTACCGAACCTCCACCAACTGCCAAAAGGAGGTCAATGTTTTGGGTTTTACAAATCTCAACAGCTTTCATTAGGGTAGCGTAGTCAGGATTTGCCTCAATTCCCCAAAATTCGGTTACATCGTAACCTGCAAGGGCCTCTTTTACCTGATCATATACACCATTCTTCTTGATTGATCCGCCTCCGCAGGTCATTAGAATCTTTTTGTTTTTATCAATATTCTTGGCAAGTTTTGCAATTGTGCCCTCGCCAAAAATTAATTTTGTCGGATTTTGAAATTCAAAGTTGTTCATATTGTTGTTTTATTTTTTAGGTTTTGTCAAAGTTATGGAATTTATTTGTTTTTGAAAAACATATTCTTACTTTTGTGCCGAAAAATATACCCCCTATGAATGCAGTATTGATAGTATTACCTATATTAACTCTCCTAATGTTTGAATTGGGCTTAGAGTGTAATATTGATGCTTTTAAGACATTGATAAAAAATCCTAAGGCAGTTGCAATAGGCGTTGTTGGTCAGGTAGTTATAATGCCTTTGTTGGCCTTTGCATTAGGTGTTATTTTTGATTTATCGCCTCTTTACTTTATAGGTATTTTGCTTATTGCATCATCGCCAGGAGGAAGTTCTTCAAATGTATTTTCTATGCTTGCTGGCGGAAATATATCACTATCTGTAACTTTAACGGCATTAAGTAGTGTAATAACACTCATAACGCTGCCTATAATAATGCACGTTGTTATTGGATATGCAGATTCCAATATGGATGCAACTATTCAATTGCCTGTTGGTAAGTTGTTGATACAGAATATAGTGCTTGTTTTTGTTCCATTTGTTTTGGGTGTATTTTTTCGTACAAAGTATATAAAATTAAGTAGTCGAATTGCTGCTGTGTTGAGAAAAATATCATTTCCTGCGTTAGTGCTTTTGGCAACTATATTTTTTGTGCAAAATTGGCAAGTGATTAAGAATGAGATACCTAGAGTTGGGGTTGTAGTATTCCTATTCATAGTTTGCGCCATGATTTGTTCCGGATTATTGTCAAGAATATCTCAATTAAATAGTGCTGATAGGAGAACAATAGTTATTGAGGTTGGAATGCAAAATGCAGCACAGGCAATTGCGGTTGCAACCAGTCCGTTAATTTTGAATAATGACATAATTGCAATCCCTGCTATTGTTTATGCTTTATTTATGAATCTTATTTTGCTCTCTTATTTAGTGTTGTTAAGAAATATAAAAATAAAAACATTATAAAAAAATATTTATGACTGTATTGATTATTAGTATTGCAGTTGTTTTTATAGGCCTGTGGTATTCGGGATTATACTATAATTGCAGCTATTTCAAAAAGGAGAGAATAAAGATGTTTGTTCAGTTAAAAGAACTGTTGAACAGAAGGTGCGACTTGATGACAGATTTGGGGCAGAGTGTTAAACGTCCTGATTTGGTTGAGTTATGTGAAAAGGCTTTGGCTGAGGCTGATATTGATAAACGAATTGAGATAGAGTGCGAAATATCCGCTATATTCAAAGAGTTTGATTATGACAACAATATTGTAGTATCAGAGGCTCTTTATAGTGTAGAGGATAAATTGAGAGTTGGTGCCAATTCTTTTAATGATGCGACCGACAGGTATAATGTGGCGGTATCGAATGGTTTGATTAAGATGACTGCCAGAATTGCTGACCTTGCTCCTGCTCCATCGTTGTATATCTTTTAAGATTTTGCAATACTGCATTGCGTAATTAAATAAAATGTATTACTTTTGCGGTCGCAATTCGGGGCGTAGCGCAGCCCGGTAGCGTACTTGCATGGGGTGCAAGTGGTCGCTGGTTCGAATCCAGTCGCCCCGACTTGAAAACAGAATCGTTCAGATTCTGTTTTTTTTGTATCAAATATATGACAAAAAATAGAATTTGAAATTCTGAGTAACAAAAAGGGCTGTTATAACATTTTGTTAGACAGCCCTTTGTTAATGTTATTTTGTTTTGGTGTAACCCAATTTTTTGAGAATTTCAATGGTTTTGGCTTTTTGATCGCCTTGAACAAGAATCTCTCCGTCATAGGTACTTCCACCCACGCCAAGTTTATTCTTAAGCTCTTTTGCCAAAGAGTTTAAATCTCTCTCTGTTCCAATGAAACCTGAAATCAGAGTAACAGTTTTGCCTTTACGTTGTTTTGAGTCAAGTGATACTCTAAGATTCTGCTTATCAGGTGCTAAAGTCTCTTGTTCAACCTCTTCGTCGTACTCATATTGAAAGTTAGGATTGGTTGAATAGATTACATTTATTCTCTCCTTTTTTGCCATATATCATTTATAATAAATAGGGTAGAGTTGCATCATGAACTCTACCCTTATCGGTTATAATGTCTTTTTACTTTGATAGCTCTTTGTGCATTG
>JAGBFU010000086.1 GCA_017936285.1 Marinifilaceae bacterium
CAAATCTAATCACAGCTCTTGCTCCTTATCTGCAAAGCACTCTAAAGCCTTGAATTCAACTCGTGGATTTGCTTTAATTTGTTGTTTACCAACCCCCAAACCCCCTTCGTTCAGCGCGCTAACGCTTGCTTTCGCTAATAAGGGGGCTTTACTCGCTACGCTCGTTAACTCCTAACTGTTCACTCCTAACTATTCCTAATTCCTCATTCCTAATTCCTCATTATCATCCCTCTCCCTGCCCATACGAGTAGCAGGCCACCGATAAAGGTGAGGGCGGTATATAGGATGAAAATAGTCCAATTCCTGTTTTGCAGAAGAGTCAACATATCGTGCGACAGAGATGAGAAGGTTGTAAATCCTCCGCAAAATCCGGTAATTAGCAGAATATTCATATTGGTAGAGATAAGTTGACTCTTCTCTACTAAACCGAATAGAACTCCTATTATGAAACTTCCCACCAGATTTACCAGAAAGGTCCCCCAGGGGAAACTCCCCTGAATGTAGTTTGTGCACAATTTTCCTACTAGAAAACGTAAACAGGTTCCTATGAATCCGCCACTTCCGGCTATTAACATTGCTTTAATCATATTCTATTACATTTATTGAGTTTTAGTTGAGGTAACATAAATAGCCATGTGGTTATGCAGAATGGAGCTGTTAATGTTGGTAATCCCCATGGAACAACCATAGTATCCATCGCAGCTTGAATGTATACTGTAATAACTATGGCTATTATTGCATATATTGCTGTGCGCCAATTTACCTTATAGAATGTACATCCGACAGCGATACCGGTTAATACCGGACTGAATCCAAATAGTCCGTTGGCAATATAGTGGCTGTCGCACTCCAGCATAATTGCAATCCCCAGAGCTATTGCTGAAGATATACATGCCCATATTGCTGCCCATTTATTGCATATCCATAATGCAAAAATAAATATTATTCCGGTAATTGCCGAGTTTATCAGAAAGACTTGGCTTATACCCTTTAGCCAATATTGTGTTAACGAAAGAGCATCAATCTGTAAGGTTGATGAAAAGGGACCCGGAAGCTCGGGAATGCTCAGATATGGTGCAGGCAGACCATGCATAACTCTTGTTGCCAAAAGCACAAATAGAGTCAGAAGGACAAAGGGGAATGTGTAGGCAGTAACCTTGAATCGTTTCAGGATATTGTTCATTCCTACCATAACCCATGTACTGGTGGCAGCAAACAGAGTAAGGGTAAGCCACATCAGCGGGGTAGCTCCCAGGAATGTTGGCATTGCACAGCCAACAAGTACACCATTGTACCCCCATAATCCCATATCACCCTCTTCCGGGGATAGTTTCAGTATATAGCCGGTCAGGGTAGATACTATACTGCCGATAAGAGCTCCCCAGGCAACCTCGCCAAATCCGGATGAGTATGATCCCCAGAAGATTCCTGCAAGAATGAGTGCCCCTCCCCAGCAGTTCTCTTGAAACATTACCTGCGAAACTCCGCGAAGAATAATCTTCCAGAAGTCCCGCGATAGAATAGATGGTAGTGAGTAATTCTTGTTCATATATATAATATTTATCTCCACGGAAACTCTTTGGGAAGTTCATATCCCTTGACAATCATACGAACTGTGGAGCAAATGGTTCTAACATCTCTTTTTAACTCTTCAACAGAGTTACTTAAAATCTTGATATTTATACCACAGTTATCGGACAGGTAGTTGACTCCTGATGCACTCATTTTCGAGAGGTGTGGAGAATATTTCTCAATTATCGGTTGAATATTCTTTTCAGGTGTCAATATTGTTATCTCTGCGAAGTGTTTAAAATGGCCCATTCTGCCAATAGTGTTGCAATTGCTCTTTTTAGGTTCAATAACCATCTTTTCGCGAAAGAGTAGTTCTCCCGATGGTGCTGAAGCTTGGGTAGAGATAGATAACAGGTCATATTTAAAGAGCTCTCCATCTCCATAAAACTCTCGGCCGGCACAAAATATTTCGGAGTAGAATAGAGTGGCTGATGGCGCGATGGTTATATGGGTGTCGCATAGATAACGGCTGTTTTTACATGGAATTATTGGGAGTGGGATATACTCAAGGTAGCTCTCCTCGTCTAACACTATGTTCTGATGGTTAGATGCATGGTTATAGCGCATCTCTGCTATCTTGGTTGCAGCCCCTGTTGATATGTGTGCAAAGGCTCCCTCTTTGAGTTTTAGGTCAATTGTGTAGCGGTCGCCATCAACATTCGGACCACCCGATGACAGAATATAGACACAAGGCATGTTTGGCATTGATTCGTCAAAGTATAGCTCCTGCTGTACGATAAGTGGTACTCTGCGGCTCCATTGCGAGAGGTAAGATTTACCGTTTTTCTTATTGAGCGAGAATACTAACTCTATCCCTCCATTTTTGCCTATTGCTCCAGCTGCCATAGCCGGGGGCTCTTGCATATAGGGTCTTAATTCGTATGGTAGATATCTACTCATTTACAACTACTATAGATGTTATCATATCTGTTAATTCATCAATTCCCTCGCCACTCATGCAGTTTGTGAAGATAAAGGGTTTGCCCCGACGCATCTCGGTAGAGTCTCTTCGCATTACCTCAAGGTCTGCGTGTACGTAAGGCGCGAGGTCGGTTTTGTTTATAACCAGAATATCGGAGTAGGATATCCCGGGCCCATCTTTACGCGGGATTTTATCTCCCGCAGCAACGTCTATGACATAGATAAAGAAGTCAACAAGTGCAGGGCTGAAGGTGAGTGTCAGATTGTCTCCTCCCGATTCAATTAATACAATATCACTGTCAGGAAATTTTGATTCCATCTCCTCGACTGCGGCAATGTTCATAGAGGGATCTTCACGTACAGCGGTATGGGGACAGGCTCCAGTCTCAACACCTATAATCTTCTCCTCTGCAAGATATCCCTTTAATGTTTTGCGAACATGTTTGGCATCTTCTGTCGTTACAATGTCATTAGTTATAATCAGAACCTTTAACCCCCGCTCTAACAGTTTTGGGGTAATAGCTTCTATGATGGCGGTTTTGCCCGAGCCTACCGGCCCGCCTATTCCAATTCTGAAGGTCTCCTTAATCATTTTCCGATTTTTAAATAGTTTCTTAGTTAGCAAATAGACGTCTCTCTCCAAATTCGTGCAGAGAAGAGTTGATGTCATATAGAGGAGCAAAACTCTCCATATCGTAAAGTGTCAGCTCTTTGATGGTAAGGTAATCATTTGGTGCAAATGAGCATAACTCCTTTAAGAGCTTTTGTGTTTCAAAGTGCGATATATGGAATATACGTAGTGCTGCATTCAGGACAATATTCACTGTGCCATACTCCAAAGCTGCAAATAGAGAGTATTCATCAAGATTTGCAGCTTTAAAGAGTAGTGCAGTACTAATCGCATGAACTCCTTTGCATTGTGAGTTTTCGATATCGCTGTTCCATTGTTTCAAGAGCGCATTGTCGGGGAATAGAGCGCACCCCATTTGAGAAGCTCGTCTCCCCATTTTTATAGCCATTGAGCGAGCCTCGCTTGATAGTTTACTACAATAACATATCTCATCTGCATAGAGAATCTCCTGGTAACAATTCCTGTTTGCTGCTCTGAAACTTACCAATGCGGCAATGAAGTCTGAGTGGAGTGATTGAAGCAGAACATCTCTGGTGAACTCTTTAAGTTCATCCCTATTTGTAACCATGTGGTGTTCTATCGCGCTCTCCAAACCATTTGAAAATGCGAATCCGCCAATAGGAAAGGCGGAGTCGCATAGTTGTGCAGCAATAATAGAGTGTTTAATGGTGTTCTCCATGGTGAACGTTGTTTGTAGTTGTGCTGAAGAGGTATCTGATGTCGTGAGGAGAGAGATATGGAATAAGAGAATCACCCTCCTTGAATTCAATCTCGATATTGTTGAAGTGGTGACTCATCATAACACTCTCCATCACTTTGCGGTCAAGAGTCAGAGGAACATATATCTTGTTCTCTTTGACTACTGCCGGCCAGTGCTGATTGCCAATGGCATGTCCCAATTCAATGCAGGTCCGGATTAGGTCGTTCCGACTCTCCTCCTTGTAAATAACCTTATTCAGAGTTATTACCATTACAGGGTTCAGTGTTATCTCAATGGAGACAATTTTATTATCGTCCGGAGAATAAAATATAATATCTCCGTCCTTAAGATGGGAGTGTCGGTCTAATGTTATCGCATAGCGTTCACCGTTCCAGTCAATAACCATCTTGCTCCTCTGGCTGCACCAATGGTCCAGCCTTATCTTCTCTACGGAACAGCGCTGAACCCTTTCAAGCCACTCTTCCGAGTAGATGTTTCCTATAATTTTATTGACAGTAATCATTTAAATCTTTCTTAACTGAACCAATATAGTTGCGCCATTGCAAATTTATCTGCAGCTGGAATATTTATAACATTGCCATTGACTTTAACCTCGAATGTTTCCGGGTTGATCTCTATTTTGGGGGTCGCACAGTTGAGAATCATATTTGATTTGGTGATTTGTCGGCACCCCTTTACGGCCATAACCTTGCGCATCAGTCCGTAACGCTCCTTTATGTTTTCGTCAATTGCAGCGTGGGCAACAAATGAGATTGACGATTTTGGTAGCGCTGACCCGAATGCCCCGAACATAGGTCTGTAGTACATTGGTTGTGGAGTTGGTAATGATGCATTGGGATCTCCCATATTTGCCCAGTTTATCATACCTCCTTTAATAACCATTTTAGGTTTGGCTCCAAAGAATTGCGGTTCCCACAAAACCAGATCAGCAAATTTTCCAACCTCAATAGAGCCTAATACATGGCTGACACCATATGTTATTGCAGGGTTTATAGTTACCTTGGCCAGATATCTTAAAACTCTGAGGTTGTCATTTTCAGACGACTCCTCGTCTAACTTACCTCGTACACTTTTCATATAGTCGGCCATCTGAAAGGCACGCATAAAGTTTTCGCCGATACGTCCCATTGCTTGCGAGTCTGACGAGATCATTGATATTACTCCCATATCGTGTAGTACATTCTCGGCAGCCTGCGTTTCTGGACGAACTCTGCTCTCGGCAAAGGCAACGTCTGATGGGATTTTAGGATTGAGGTTGTGACAAACCATAATCATATCAAAGAGTTCTGCCTGGGAGTTTATTCCATAGGGCAGGGTTGGATTTGTCGATGAGGGTAGAACATTTTCGAGCGATGCCACCTTCATTAAATCAGGAGCGTGTCCTCCACCTGCGCCTTCGGTGTGGAAAGTGTGGATGGTGCGTCCGTCAATAGCTGCAATAGTATCTTCAACGTATCCACTCTCGTTAAGAGTGTCGGTATGGATTGCAACCTGTACATCGCCCTCTTCGGCAATCTTCAGGCAGGTTCTGATGGCTTGTGGAGTGCTCCCCCAATCTTCATGAATTTTAAATCCACATGCTCCGGCTTTAAGTTCATCAATCATTGCCCCCTCGGATGAGCAGTTGCCCTTTCCCAAAAAGCCAAAGTTGACTGGCAAGGTCTCGATTGATTGAAGCATTCGTTTCAGATTCCATGGTCCTGAGGTGATAGTTGTTCCATTTGTTCCATCGGTAGGGCCAACTCCTCCGCCAAAGAGGGTTGTGATACCATTGCTAAGTGCATGATAAGCCTGTTGTGGTGCTATCATGTGGATGTGCCCATCAATTCCTGCTGCCGTAAGAATTAAGTGCTCGCCCGAGATGGCATCGGTAGATGCTCCGGTAATCAGGTTGGGCGATACTCCATCCATAGTATTGGGGTTTCCTGCCTTACCAATTCCTGCAATTTTTCCATCCTTCACGCCAACGTCGGCTTTGACAACGCCTAAAATAGGGTCAATAATGGTAACGTTGGTGATTACAAGATCAAGAGAGCCTCCTTCTGCACGTACGGTATTGGCCAGACCCATTCCGTCGCGTAGAGTTTTACCTCCACCATATACAGCCTCGTCTCCTAATGTACGATAATCTTTTTCAATCTCCACATATAGGTTGGTGTCGGCTAATCTAATCTTGTCTCCTACTGTCGGACCAAAAAGGTCGTTATTTTGTTGTCTTGATATCTTTGCCATACTACTTATCTTTTGGGGTTGTTTCCTCTTTGCAGTTCATAAAACCATATCTCTCTGCCATAGCAATGGAGTTGCTCTTTTTGGGGAGATAGAAAGGGGCATCCTCGCTACCGGTGTAGCCATCAACCAGACCATTGAAACCACATATGTACTGCTTGCCTCCAAATGCAACAAGCTCAACACTCTTCTCCTCGCCAGGCTCAAATCTGATAGCGGTGGTTGCCGGAATGTTAAGGTGCATGCCAAATGCAGCTTCACGATCAAATTCCAAATATCTGTTGACTTCAAAGAAGTGGTAGTGCGAACCGACCTGTATGGGACGGCTACCTCGATTCTTAACCTTTACAGTTGTTGTGTATCTGCCTTTATTAAACTCTAACTCATCCTTTGCCAGAATAACTCCTCCAATGGGTATTTGCTCATCGGGGATAAAGCCTTTCTCAAAATTTTGTTCCATGCAGTAAATTTTTAATAATTAATTTTTTTCTGCCTTCCTCTCTAATTTTTTATCGGTTTATGGATACTGACAAGACGGCTGCCATCTGTAAAAACTGCCTCAACCTGTATAAGCGAAATCATATCGGCAACTCCCTCCATGACATCGGATTTGGTCAGAACCTTTGTGGCATCGCTCATAACCTGTTCAAGATTTTTTCCCTCTCTGGCACCCTCAAGTGCCATATAACTGATATATGCGACAGCCTCAGGATGGTTTAGTTTTATCCCTTTGGCTTTGCGTCGCTCAGCAATCTGACCCATAGTGATCAGCATAAGCTTGTCAATCTCTTTTGGTGTTAAATGCATAGCTCTAAATTTTATGGATTAATTCGTCTGCTTATACGGCATTGACACGTAAAGGTTTTAGTCAATACATCAGAATTGATTTCAAATACTATGAAACAAACATTTTAAAATGGTGTTACGTATTAGGTTGAGAGTTTATCTTGAAAATCTTAATAAATTTATGAATAAAAGGAGAAAACGAACATTGATACTCCTCGTATTATTGCTTCATTGTCAGGTATATGGACAAGTTGTTGATACGTCGTTATTAGTAAGAGAGGTGCTGATAACCGGATATGGCAATAGTGTGGCGGAGAGCAGAACACCTGGTATCGTTAATACTATTTCAGCTTCGCGTTTAAACTCGATGCCGTTACAAAGTGTGGATGCTGCGTTGGATATGCTTCCTGGGGTGAATTCAAACAGAACAAGCGGTTTGTCACAGATGGTTACCACTGTCTCTCTTCGTGCTTTAGGGGGAGATGAGCAGGGAAGAACTCTGGTACTTATGGATGGAGTGCCTGTTAATACTTCGGATAATGGAACTGTAAATTGGAACTCAATATTTTCCAATAATATAGCAAGAATTGAGATACTGCGGGGTGGAGCATCGGCAATGTATGGAGCAAATGCAATCGGAGGAGTTATCAATATTGTAACCAAACGCCCCGCTGAAAGGTTTTCTGTCCGTGGAGAGGTAGGTTATGGCTCAATGAACAGCTGGAAGGGAAACCTCGCCCTTTCAAGCAGATTAAGCAGAAACTTCTCTTTTTTCTTAGGTGGAAACTACAATCGCACAGATGGTTATATTAATCTGCCAGACTCACTTGTAACCCCCTTTACCCATCCAATATATATGCACGAATATGGAATCTTGTCTAAACTTCTATATACACCTAATGATAAGTGGGAGTTGGAACTGGCATACAATCTGTATCGTGATAAACGTGGCGAGGGCGAGAAGATCCTTGCGCCGGATGGTGAGTACAGGCGTTTCAATAATGACAGGGTTCTCTTCAGGGCAGCTACAGATATGGAAAATTGGCGGATGGCATTTGCAACTTATTATCAGCGTGAACGTTATTTCAAACTTGATGAAAGGATGAGTGGTGATAGTTACCAGCGTTTTGATGTTCGTGCGAATCGTAGTGATATGGGGGTAATGTTCAACTCATCGGTAGATATCGGAAATAATCGTATTGGAGCAGGTGTAGAACTGCGCAGCGGTTCGGTAGATGGCGGAGATTTTTACCAAACCTCGTCGGATAGTGTTATCAACCGGGGAGATCTGGATCTCTACTCAATATATCTTCGTGATGAACAGAGTCTCTTTGAGAACAGGTTGTGGTTGCAGTTTGTATTGCGATATGATCTGGCCCAATTCAGCCATGGCGAGTTTATAGCGTCGGGAAATAGTGTTGCGAGTTTTTCAAATTACAATGGCAAACTCAGTGATAACAGCTGGCACAAATTCTCGCCAAACTTCTCAATAAGATATACCCCTGTGGATAAATTTACAACCTATTTTACCTATGGGCGAGGATTTAGAGCCTCGATACTTGATGATTTGTGCCGTTCGGGATGGATGTGGGTAGGCCCTAAGATTGCCAATCCTGAATTGGGACCGGAGTATCTTGATAACATAGAGTGGGGAATGACTCTTCGATTGGGACGTTTTACCTTTGACAGGACAATCTATTATGGCATAGGGCGCGATTTTCTCTACTACATTCCAACAGGTGAAAAGATGTATGGTAAGCGTGATATATTCATACGTAAAAATATCTCCAAGGTGCGTCTTTACGGAGCAGAGTCCGGGATTACTTATGAGAATGGAACCTCTCTCTATATGAATCTTAACTTCACCTATGCAGTCAGCAAAATTGTGGAGGCAGACGGCTTGGAGCATCTGAGGGGTAAACAACTGACCTACTCGCCTAAGTATGTTATCAAGTTTAATACTATCTGGTCAGGAAGGGTAGGCGAGGTCTCGTTCAAAGCATCGTACAAATCTAAGCAGTATTGCAGTGAGGATAATACTCAATCTGTAGATGGCTTCGTGATGTGTGATTTGTCATTGGCAAAGTGGTTGATGCATAAACGACTATATTTAAAGGGCGAGGTGTTGAATCTATTTGATCGCAGAGTGACAAACTCACCGGATTATCTGGCTCCTGGCAGGATGTTTAATCTGAAATTGGCATTAAGTATCTAATTATAAAGGTTATGAAAGGTGTATATATCTCGACTGTCAGAGTGTTGCTGATAGTGCTTATGGCAATATTTACGGCGGTGTTAGTATTGCTGGTTAAACGAGCCCATTCTGGGGTTACTTCCCCGATTATCAAGGAGAGAATAATCGAGGATATATATGGTCGGCAGGTCTCGATTCCGGAAGAGGTGGATTCGATTGTATGTCTGAAGGCATCGGCCATAAGATTGGTTTGTTATGCCGGAGGAGCAGATCGGATTTGTGGGGTGGAGGAGTGTGAGTTACGTGGAGCTCCATATACTCACCTCTTTGCTAATCCGGAATTAAGAGGACTAAAATCAGTGGGGCCAATGATGGGTGGCGATGCTGAACTGACCATAATTGCTGATCCCGATTTAATCTTTTTGACCTGTTCAACACCCGAGGAGGCCGATTTTATACAGCGGCGATGCCGAGTGCCGGTACTTTGCCTGGATTATGGTGATTTATGGCGGGAGCGGGCAAAGTTCGACACTTCATTACGTATCATAGGCGAGGCTCTAGGCACTCAGCTGCGTGTAGATTCTCTGATAACATATATTGATAGTCAGATATCTGAATTGGAGAGACGGGTGGTTGAGACGAATTCTCTGAAGGAGTCTCGTGGAATATATGTATGCGGAATATCATATAAAGGAACTAAAGGAGCAACCTCTACTGATCCGTACTATGCGGCATTGCAGTTTCTGCATACTCCCAACATCGCCTCGGGAGTTGACCCGTCAATAGTTTCAGCCGTAAATGGCACCATTGTCAATCTGGAACAGGTGGCCCTTTGGAATCCTGATGTGATTTTTGTGGATCATGACGGGTTAAATATGGTGATGGATGATTTAAGACGTATTCGACTGGATAGTGCAGAGCTACATACAATATGGCCCTATAACAATGTACACTCGAATTTCGAGGTTATGTTGATAAACAGCTGGTATATGGGTAAGGTGTTATATCCCGATAGATTTAAGGATATCTCGATTGATGAAAAACGAAACGAGGTATTGGATGCCTTTTTACATGCGCCAGTAGGAGATTCTCTTGTTGCAGCCTGGGGTGAATTGAGTAAAATTTGAGAGATGTGTTTATGACTAATAATGTTGTTATCAGATATTTATCAATGCAGCGCAGAAACAGGGTAATAATATTGATTATATTACTGCTTGCATTAATTGCGGCAATTGTTTCAGCGGTAGCAGGGCTCAAAACTATATTTGCCAATCAATATATAGTTAAAGAGGCTATTCTCTCCATTCGGATAACCCGTGTTATCTCGGCTCTATTATGCGGAGTGTTACTGTCGGTTAGCGGAGTTATAATGCAAACTCTTTTAAAGAATCCGTTAGCTTCACCCTATACTTTGGGAATCTCCAATGCTGCCGCATTTGGTGCTGCACTCTCAATACTCTTTTTTGGTGGCATAAGTATCCCAGGAGTCACTTTCGTAAGTGCGTTTGTGGTTTCTTTAGTCGGCCTGGCAATTATTTTGTTGATCTCCTCGCTGAAGGGAGGAGGAGTTGAGAGTGTAATTATGGCCGGAGTGGTTATAAACTCCCTTTTTTCTTCCGGAATTGCCCTGCTGCAGTACATTGCCGACTCGGCACAATTGGCATCCATTCTCTTCTGGACCTTTGGCGATCTTGGCCGGGGTGAGTGGAATACACTTTTTGCACTTTTGGCAGTAACTGTGGTGGCAACCCTCTTCTTCTACTCGAAGCGTTGGGATTATAAGGCTTTGGAGGTGAGTGATGAGTATGCCAGGAGTGTTGGCGTTGCGCCAATAAGGTGCCGTTTGACGGCACTCGTTATAGCCTCGCTCATAACGGCATTTACAGTCTCGATATTTGGGGTAATAGCCTTTGTGGGGCTGGCGGTTCCTCACATTATGCGTAGAGTGGTCGGAGGTAATCTTAACTACCTGCTGCCGTCATCAATGTTTTTTGGAGCATTGTTTATGGTGATATGTGATATGGTATCGCGCTATCTGCTCTCCCCGTTATTGTTGCCCATAGGAATAATTACGTCGCTTGTGGGCGTTCCTGTTTTTCTGATAATATTGTGTAACTTTTACAGGCGATAATATGAATATCACTTTGAATAGTATCTCCTGCAGATATGGAAAGAGAGTTGCTCTTGATGCTGTTTCATGCAGTTTTTCCGCGGGAGAGATGGTTGCTATAATTGGCCCTAATGGTTCTGGGAAAAGTACTATGTTGCGGTGTATCAACAGGATTATGCTGCCATTCAGAGGTTTTGTAACTTATGATGGAAAGAATCTGTTGGATATGAAGGCTAGCGAAGTGGCAGAGGTAGTTGCCTATGTACCGCAATATTCCGAGGACGACAAATACTCTACAGTATTCGATTCAGTTCTTTTGGGGAGAAAACCGTATTTACGCGGAGTTCCAACTAGGGGTGACTATGCAAAGGTGGCCGATGCAATAGTTAAGATGGGATTGGAGGAACTCTCCATGAGACCTTTAAGTGCTTTAAGCGGAGGTGAACGTCAAAGGGTTATGGTGGCGAGAGCTCTTGCACAACACCCTGCGGTAATACTGCTTGATGAGCCTATCGCGAGCCTTGATATAAAGCATCAATTAGGGGTGATGAATACTCTTCGCCGTTTGGCTGACGGGGGAGTTACCGTAATAGTTACTATTCACGATGTTGCAATGGCTGCTCGTTACTGCAACAAAACTATAATGCTGAAAGAGGGTAGGATATTTGCTATTGGAGGTAGTGAGATATATACCCCTGAAAATATAAGAGTGGTTTATGATGTTGACAAGGAGTTGTATGAGCTTTATCACTCAATACACTTGTAGGCGGAGTAAGAAATACACAAACAATAAAATTTAAACAGATACTAAAACCAATGAATATGGATGAGATATTATTTTCTCCGGTAGCCTATGTGGTAAATAGTTGTAATGAGTCAACCCATCCTGATAATATTAAGAAACTGGAGTCGGTCATCATTGTATTGCCCGAGTATATGGCAGCTCTTTATGGAGTAGAAAAGTGTGAATATCTGGATGTTATATTTTATATGCACAAACATGAGCGGGTGGAGTTGGTTGGAAAGACTCTCTCGGGAGAGGTGCGTGGAG
Source organism: Marinifilaceae bacterium (assembly GCA_017936285.1). Taxonomy (GTDB): domain Bacteria; phylum Bacteroidota; class Bacteroidia; order Bacteroidales; family Marinifilaceae; genus RGIG9079. The sequence continues at coordinate 12,216 of JAGBFU010000086.1, forward strand.
TTTTTGCATCACGCTCTCCGTTCAGGCCCAATCCGATAGGCATTACAACTGTAAAATTGTTGCGGGTAGAGGACAACCAACTATATGTAACCGGTCTTGATGCCCTTAATGGTTCGCCTGTAATTGATATAAAGTGTAATATTTATTGATAATAGCAAATATAGACAAATAACATTTGTTTTTTAATCTCCTTTTGACTACCTTGCGGTTTATATTTACTAACTAACCGCAGGTTTATGAAGATTTTATTATGTCAATGTGATATAGCATGGGGCGATGTTGATTCCAATCTTCTCTCTATTGAGCGAATGGTGGAGAGTGAGAGCCGTGAGATTGAGATGATAATTCTTCCGGAGATGTTTTCTACAGGATTCTGTACTGAGCCGGAGGGGGTTGCCGAATGCGTTGAGGGAAAGAGTTTCCGGTGGATGAGAGAATTGGCCCTTCGCAAGGGGTGTGCAGTTGTGGGAAGTGTGGCAACGGAGGAGAGCGGTCGATACTACAATCGTCTCTATTTTGTATATCCCGATGGTTCATATCTGAAATATGATAAACGCCATTTATTTACGTATGGTGGGGAACACCATCACTATACAGCTGGAACTGAGCAAGCAGTTGCAGAGTATAAGGGTTGGAGAGTAGCCCTTCACGTCTGTTATGATTTGCGTTTTCCTGTCTTTTCAAGAAACAGGGATAATTATGATATGGCTATCTACATTGCAAGTTGGCCCTCATCACGTCTCTACGCATGGAATACACTTCTGAAGGCGCGTGCTATTGAGAATCTTGCCTACGTTGCAGGAGTAAACAGAGTAGGTGATGATCCTAAATGTAGTTATAGTGGTGGTACTCTTCTTGCAGATTTTATGGGAGGAGTTATAGGCGAGGCCTCGCCTGGTAATGTATCAACCGTTTATGCGGATCTGGATATGGAGAGTCTTAAGCAGTTCAGGAATAGATTCCCGGCGCTTAAGGATGGAGATAATTTTGTGATTATTGATAATTAGAGTTATGAGTGCAGTATTTAGTGAGGAGTTGGTGGCTCAGGTTGTTGAGCAGTTTAAGATAACAGATTTATCAAAAGCGACAATCGGTCAGGTAGTTCTGGTAGCTTCAGAGTTGGAGCGCAGAACCGGAATACCATTTATCAGAATGGATCAGGGAGTTCCGGGGCTTCCTCCGAACAGAATAGGCCTTGAGGCAGAGCATAAAGCTCTTGATAGTGGGGTTGCTGCAATATATCCGGCAGCCGAGGGTGTCCCCGAGTTAAAGGAGCAGACTTCAAGATTTTTAAAAGCCTTTGTGAATATTGATGTTAGTGCTGATAGTTGTATCCCTGTTACCGGCTCTGTTTCCGGTTCGTTTGGAGCATTTATCGCTTTGACCCAACGAGAAAAGGGACGTAACAAGGTTCTTTTTATTGATCCGGGATTCCCCATTCAGAAGTCTCAGCTTGCAATAATAGGAGCTGATTATGAGCAGTTTGATATATACAACTACCGTGGAGAGGCCTTAAGAGACAAGTTGGAATCCTTTTTGATCAAGGGAGATATTGCCGCAATTGTCTATTCAAATCCCAATAATCCTGCATGGATTTGTCTTGAGGATGAGGAGTTGGAGATTATAGGAGAGTTGGCTACAAAATATGATGTGGTTGTACTCGAGGATCTTGCATATTTCGAGATGGATTTTCGCAAACCTTTAGGGCGCCCATATACACCGCCATATCAGGTATCTGTCGCGAACTATACCGATAACTACATTATTATGTTGTCGGCTTCCAAGATATTCAGTTATGCAGGACAGAGAATAGCGACATTGTGTCTCTCTGATACCCTTTTCAATAGACGTTTCCCTGACTTGGGAGAGCGATATAATGGCGTGGGGATATTTGGCCCGACACTGATAAATGCGATTCTCTACATGATAACATCGGGTTGTACACATACAACACAATTCGGTTTGGCGGCAATGTATAAAGCTGCCTGTGACGGAGAGTTATCCTTTACCGAAGATACACGTGAGTATGCGTATCGGGCAGAGAGAATGAAGCGTCTGTTTGAAGAGAATGGTTTTTACGTTGTTTATGACAAGGATGTCAGTGAAAAGATAGGTGATGGCTTTTTCTTTACGATAGGTTATCCCGGATTGACATCCGGCGAGTTGATGCGCGAGTTATTGTATTACGGAATCAGCTCTATTACATTAAATACAACCGGTAGTGAGCAACATGGAATCAGGGCATGTACCTCTAGAATGACCGAGGCGATGTATCCCGTGTTGGAGGAGCGTTTGAAAGCGTTCAAACATAATCATTAAGCAGAGAAAAATTGATTGATAATAAATTAAATACTATATAGATATGGCTGAAATTTGGAATCCCTCGAAGGAGTGCATGGAGCGTGAAGAGATGCGCAAATTGCAGGGAAAGCGATTGAGAAAACTGGTAGATAAAGTATATCACAATGTCCCTTTTTATCGTAAAAAGATGCAGGAGATGGGTATTATGCCCGAAGATATAGAGACGATTGACGATATTGTTAAATTGCCTTTTACAACAAAACAGGATTTGCGCGATAACTATCCATATGGACTCTTTGCTGAGCCTATGGTAAATATTGTACGTTTGCATGCCTCATCGGGAACTACCGGAAATCCGACAGTTGTGGGATATACCCAGAAGGATTTGTCTGTCTGGTCGGAATCCATTGCCCGTTGTCTTGCTGCGTATGGTGCAACTCGCAATGATATATTTACCGTAGCTTACGGATATGGACTCTTTACCGGAGGTTTGGGATTGCATTATGGAGTTGAGCATTTGGGAGCAACGGTTATTCCTACCTCAACAGGAAATACTGCGAAGCACATTAAGTTGATGAAGGATTGTCAATCTACAGCTTTGGCATGTACTCCTTCGTATGCATTATATTTGGCGGAACAGCTTGCAGCTCAAGGAATAACTCACAATGATATAAGTCTTAAGATGTGTATTTTGGGAGGAGAGCCATGGACTGACAATATGCGTAAGGATATCGAGAACAAACTGCATGTTGATGCATATAACATATATGGATTGAGTGAGATTATGGGGCCTGGAGTATCGTATGAGTGTGAATGTAAGAATGGCTCGCATATTATCGAGGATCACTTCTATCCTGAAATTATCTCGCCCGATACTTTGGAACAGTTGCCGTATGGTGAGCAGGGCGAGTTGGTATTTACAACATTGACCAAGGAGGGAATGCCGTTATTGAGATACCGAACAAAGGATCTTTGCTCTTTAATAGAGGGCAAGTGTGAGTGTGGAAGAACTGCTGTCAGAATGAGCAGAATTATGGGTAGAAGCGATGATATGCTTATCATTCGTGGAATCAATGTATTCCCATCTCAGGTCGAGAGTGTTCTTTTGGAGTTGCCTGAGTTTGAGCCTCAGTATAAACTGGTTGTTGACAGAGTAAATAATCTTGATACAATGCAGGTACAGGTAGAGGTTCGTGAGAATTTCTACTCGGATGAGATTAGCAAGATGATTGATTTGAAACGCAGACTTGCTACAAAATTGCAGAGTGTATTGGGTATTTCATGTGATATAAAGTTGATGGAACCACATACAATTGAGCGTTGTGAAGGTAAGACCAATAGAGTTATCGATAATCGTAAATTGAAATAGGATAGTACTAATCATTAAGATATTCTAAACAGATTCTAATATGGAGAAGACAAAACAACTTTCGGTATTTCTTGAGAATAAGACCGGTAGAATTAATCAGGTGGCCAGAATATTGGGAGACAATGGTATAAATATGCATGCCTTCAGTGTTGCCGAGACTGCAGACTTTGGAATTATCAGAATGATAGTGTCGGATGTAGAGCTGGCAAGCAAGGTTATGAAGGAGGCTCACTTCGCAGTAAGAATAACCGAGGTGGTCTGCATAAAATGTTCAAACAGCGCAGGGGCTCTATCTGAGATATTGGATGTATTGGCAAATGCCAACGTCTTTATCGAATACATGTACGCATTTTCGGAGGGTGATACTGCAAGAGTTGTTATACGCCCAACCGATCTTGAGTTGTGTTTGAAAGTTCTGAATGAGAACCATTGTGACGTGATAAGTGTTTAGCACCTGTTATACAGCTTATTATAGCCATTAAGGCTTAAAGAATTTGTCACTGAAATTCAGAAGATATAATTTCTTGCGTGCGCGGGTAAAGGCGGTGTACATCCATCGCCAATACTCGTTGCATAGCATATCATCGACAAGGTAGCCCTGGTCTATAAATACAGCATCCCACTGACCTCCCTGAGCTTTGTGGCAGGTAACGGCATAGGCGAACTTAATCTGTAATGCGTTGTAAAACTCGTTTTCGCGGATTGCCTCCTGTTTTTTCTTTTTTGATTTTATATCTGTGTAGTCGGCCTCTACTCTAAGATAGAATTCACGACTCTCTTCAGCGGTCAGAGCAGGGGAGTCTGATGCCAAAGTATCAAGCATAACCCATCCGGATATCTCCTGTTCGTAATCATCAAGATTCATATCCACATAGGCGAAGTTATGTCCATATAGCTCTTGCTGTTTGCCAACCCTGACAATAGTTGCCATCTCGCCATTAGCAATGAAATCAATATTATCATATCCTCTGGCTGCGTAGTAGTTGTTTTTTACCACCATAATGCGGTCGCCACCGCATAGCATCTCCTCCATATAGAGGACAGAGGCTCGGATGCCTTGATTAAAACGATTGGCTCTTTTGTTTGAGCGACATATCACGATTGTCTCCTCTTCACCAAACTTACTATAACATGAGTATAGCTCTTCAAGCAGATCTCCACCATTGATTTTTACTATATCCGGATAGTTATCAATGTTGAGGGTAGGATAACCGGCCTCGCCTATAAAGTTCCGCAGTATAGTCGCATTGAATAGAATTCCGGAACTTTCAGCTTGTCTGACAATATCGGTCATCGAAGAGTGGTAAACCTCAAAACCGTATATGCTCTGTAACTCCGTTATATCAAGAGCAGGACTCATTTCTGTACCGACGGGAGGTAATTGGGCGGCATCACCTATCAGAATAAGGCGGTTGTCGCGTCCGTTATGTATGAATTTCAGTAGATCATCAAGCAGTGAACCGCTGCCGAAGGGACTATCAAATGAACTATTTGAAATCATTGAGGCTTCATCTACAAAATAGAGAGTTTCCCGATTTTTGTTGTATCCCAGATCAAAGATCTCCATACCCTCTTCAACGCCGCTTTGTCGATATATATTCTTGTGAATCGTGTATGCCTCCAGTCTGGAGTATGATGAAAACACCTTTGCTGCACGTCCTGTAGGAGCTAAAAGGATGACGTTGTACTCCATTGCTGTAAGTGAATTGACAATTGAAGCAATTAGCGACGTTTTTCCTGTTCCAGCATACCCCGTAAGCAGAAACATAGAACTCCTGTTACCGCAAAAAAGGAAGTCGCTGAAACTCTCCAATGCTCTTTGTTGCGATTGAGATAGGGTGAAACCTACCGAATTAACCACCAAATCATAAAAATAATCCCGTAGAGCCAAAATAATTGTTATTTACTTTCCTATAAATTAAAATATTTCTTAAATTTGCGTTCGATCTGTTCGAACGTTTTTAGTGCCGTAAAGGTATAAAAAATGTGGA
>JAGBFU010000008.1 GCA_017936285.1 Marinifilaceae bacterium
GTCCGAGCTTTTCATGATACATACGGAATGCCGACAATTGTGACCAACTGTTCAAATAATTATGGCCCGTATCAGTTCCCTGAAAAATTGATACCACTGTTCATTAATAATATACGCCATAAGCGTCCTTTGCCTGTTTATGGAAAGGGTGAGAATGTTCGGGATTGGCTCTTTGTTGAGGATCATGCACGTGCAATTGATATGATTTTCCATAATGGAAAGGTTGCCGAGACATATAATATCGGTGGATTCAACGAGTGGAAGAATATAGATATCATAAAGGTGATCATATCTACAGTGGATCGTCTGTTGGGAAATCCGGAAGGGTGTTCTTTGGATTTGATAACCTATGTAACCGACAGAGCTGGACACGATTTGAGATATGCAATAGATAGTTCAAAGTTAAAGAGAGAGTTGGGCTGGGAGCCTTCGCTCCAGTTTGAGGAGGGTATCGAGAAGACTGTCAGGTGGTATTTGAATAATCAGGAGTGGATGGATAATATCACAAGCGGTGATTATGAGATGTATTACGAAAGTATGTATAAAAACAGATAGGCGTTATGAAGGGGATTGTTTTGGCAGGTGGTAGCGGGACACGTTTATATCCAATCACAAAGGGTGTTTCAAAGCAGATGTTACCGGTGTTTGATAAACCAATGATTTACTATCCGATTTCTGCATTGATGCTTGCAGGTATTCGTGATATTCTGATTATATCTACACCAACAGATTTGCCTGGTTTTAAACGTCTTTTGGGTGATGGCAGCGATTATGGTGTTCACTTTGAGTATGCTGAACAACCCTCGCCCGATGGTTTGGCTCAGGCCTTTATTATAGGCGAGGAGTTTATTGGTGATGATTGTGCATGTCTGGTACTTGGAGATAATATTTTTCAGGGTGCAGGATTCTCAAAACTTTTAAAAGAGGCAGTTCGTACTGCCGAAGAGGAGGGTAAGGCTACCGTTTTCGGCTATCGTGTGAATGATCCGGAGCGTTATGGCGTGGCTGAGTTTGACAAAGATGGTAACTGTTTGAGTATTGAGGAGAAACCTAAGAATCCCAAGAGTAATTTTGCAGTTGTTGGCCTCTATTTCTATCCAAATAAGGTGGTGTCGGTTGCAAAGGATATAAAGCCATCTGCCCGAGGTGAGTTAGAGATTACAAGTGTGAATCAGCGATTTCTTGAGGATGGTGAGTTGAAGGTACAGATCTTCAGCCATGGTTTTGCATGGTTGGATACCGGTACTCATGACTCTTTGAGTGAGGCAAGTAACTATATCGAGGTGCTTGAGAAGCGCACAGGTTTGAAGATTGCGTGTCTTGAGGGTATAGCGTATGCTCAAGGGTGGATTACTGCTGAGAAACTTGAGGAGTTGGCACAACCGATGTTGAAGAATCAGTATGGGCAATATCTGTTGCGCATGGCACAAGGAAAAATTTAATTATGGAGACTCTCTATCCACTGCTTTTTGAAGATAATTTCCACGTTTTGGTATGGGGAGGTAATCGCTTGAAATCAATCAAGGGATTGCCTGCTGATGACGTACCTATAGGTGAGAGTTGGGAGGTCAGTGCTGTGGAGAAGAGTAAATCTGTTGTGAAGAATGGCGCTCTTAAGGGGATGGATTTGAATACTTTGACTCGTGAGTATGGCACTCTGTTACTTGGCGAGAGCGTATTTAAGAGATATGGCGAGAATTTCCCGCTGTTGGTGAAGTTTATTGATGCCGCAAAGGATTTGTCGGTTCAGGTTCATCCCAATAACGAGATTGCAATGCGACGTCATAATCTTTTTGGTAAATCGGAGTTGTGGTATATTATGAAGGCGGAGCCCGATTCAAAGATATATGTGGGTTTCAATACTCCGATTTCCAAGTACGAATATACACAGCGTATAGAGAATGGAACTATATGCGAGGTTTTGCAGGAGCATCGTGTAAAGGCAGGTGATGTATTCTATATTCCGGCCGGACGTGTTCATGCTATTTGCGGAGGTATAATGTTGGCTGAAATTCAGCAGACTTCCGATTTGACTTATCGAATTTTTGACTATAATCGCCCCGGTCTGGATGGCAAACCTCGTGAGTTGCATACAGAGTGGGCGCGGGATGCGTTGGATTATACAGTATATAATGAGTATAAAACTTGCTATGAAAGGAAACTAAATGATGCAGTTTCCGTAATAGCTAATGACCTGTTTGTGGTAAATTTATTTGAAGTAAATGGACCTGTTGACAGGACGTTGTATAGACATGACTCCTTTGTTATTTACATGTGTCTGGAGGGTAACTGCTCCATAAAGATTAAGAGCACAAAGGGTTTTGGTGATGGTGTGATGCCCGATATTACCGAAATCTCGTTGACAGAGGGTAATAGTTGTTTGATTCCTGCATCTGTTGCTGATTTGGTTGTAACCCCATGCAACAGTGATGGAATTACTCGATTGTTAGAGGTTTATATTGACGATAATGGCTATTGAGATGAAGTTTTATATGATATTGTATGATAAGAAAGTCAATCTCAATTCTAATATTGAGTACCCTTTGTCTATGGGAGTCGTATGCCCAGTCATTGACACAGATTGAGGAGGCCAGAAAATTAGTCGGCAGTTATGCTATAAATGGTGCGAATAGTGTCAATAATGTAGATAATACCACAGTGATAAGCCCATTACCACGAGGCGGTTATTCTGAAAGACCTTCGCCCGGGGTTGTTGTGAATCTCGATTCTATGTCGATTTTCGGGCATGAACTTTTCGGTCCCGGTTTTCAAAATTATTATCCAAGTATAAATATTCCTACTCCGCAGAGTTATATTCTCTCTCAAGGCGATGAGTTGATTATTGAGTTGAGTGGCGATGTTGTGAAGAGGTATGTTGTTGTGGTATCGCCCGATGGCACAATCTATATTCCTGATATAGGCTCGCTATATCTTTCAGGCAGGACAATCGCCTCGGCGCAACAATTTTTGATTGAGGCTCTGTCGCCAATCTACTCGGCACTTGTCGGTGAGAATCCTACCATCTCTTTAAAGTTGTCTTTGGGTAGTGTTGGTAGTGTTACTGTGAATGTTGTGGGCGATGTTGCTGCTCCGGGCAGCTATACAATTCCGGCCTTATCTACAACTCTTTCAGCGCTTTATATGGCAGGAGGTGTAACCAACAGAGGTAGTGTCAGAGAGGTGTCGCTCTATAGAGACGGAAAACTTCTTGATTCTTTCGATCTGTATGATTATATCTTCAATATTGCCTCTGTTAAAAATCACAGATTGCATGATAATGATTTGATTGTTGTATCAAGTTATGCGAATCTTGTACAGATATCAGGAGGGGTTAAACGTCCAATGAGGTATGAGTTGGTTGATGGTGAGACTATTGCAGATCTGCTAAGTTATGCCGGAGGATTTACAGGTAATGGTGTTGAGAAGAGTCTCTATGTTGTTCGTAGTAGTGCACCATTACAACACTCTTATGTTGTGAAAGAGGGCGATTTCGATTCATTTGTGCTTAGGGATGGCGATATTGTGAGTGTAAAGTTTAACTCAGATTTAAGCCAAAACAGGGTTTATGTGGGCGAGGGTGTTCTTCTGCCTGGCAATTATGCGATTGATGAAAATATCTCTACATTGAGCGATTTGATAACTGAGGCTGGAGGTATTACCGAGAATGCTTACAAAGAGCGAGCCTATATCTACCGTTCAAGTGAAGATTACTCCCCGATAGCTGTAAGTGTTGATTTAAGGGCTGTACTGGAGGGAAGAAGTGATGTCGCTCTGGTACGTAATGACTCTATAATTCTCTTTTCAACTGAGGAGTTGTATGATGGGGCTACAATCAGTGTCAGTGGAGCGGTCAATAGTAGCGGGGAGTTTGAATTCAGGGAGGGAATGACTTTGGCCGATGCCATTTTGCTGGCCAATGGTTACTCAAATGGAGCAACTAAGGGACGTATAGAGGTTGCACGCAGAAATATCACTGGTAACTCTCTCTATCCGAGCGATACGGTTGCAACAGTGATGGTAGTTAATCTTGTGGCATCGCCTATGGCCGATACTATGTTGTTGGCTCCCTATGATATGGTGATGGTGAGGTTTGCTCCTGATTACCGAAGGCAACAATCGGTTTTGGTAACAGGTGAGGTGCTATTTCCCGGTCTGCATGTGGTTGAGACTGACGAGGTGCGATTGAGTGATGTAATAGATAAGGCAGGTGGTTTTTTGCCAGGAGCGTATGTGCGTGGAGCTCGTTTAACGCGTCATTTGAATAGCGATGAGGTGGAGCGGTTGCGTTTGGCTTCCGAGATTGCGAATGAGAAGTTGAAGAGTGCCGGTGATACGTTGCGAATAGATCCTGCAAAATTGGGCGATAGTTATGATATTGCAATTGATCTGGTTATGGCTGTAAATAATCCACACTCGGAGTATGATGTTGTTTTGAGAGGGGGGGATGAGATAAAGGTTCCTAAGTATAACAATACGGTAAAGGTGTCAGGAGGGGTAATGGTACCACATACGGTTACTTACAATCCTGATTATTCGTGGAAGGATTATGTAGGTACATCGGGCGGTTTTGTCAAACGTGCAATTAAGAGTAAGGCCTATTTCGTCTATATGAATGGCTCAATTTCGACCAGAAGTTTCGGAGTATTCAAGGCGGAGCCGGGGTGTGAACTGGTTATTCCGGAAAAGAGTATTAATCGTAGCCGATTCTCTTTGGCTGAAGGACTCTCATTATCAACCTCGATAACCTCGTTGGCTGCTATTCTTGTTACACTGTTTCGGAATTGAATAGTTACTATTTAGGAGTAATATAATTTGGAATAGATTCTATGGGAGAGTATTGTATTGATTTTAAGCGCTATTTTACTCTGTTATGGAGGAGACGCAAGGTGGTAGCGGGAATTGTGGCATTTTTTACGCTGTTGGGTTTTATATTTGCTGTAACTACTCCGGCATCATATAGCGTAACAACCATAATTGTTCCTCAGGTATCATCGAAATTATCTACAGCATCAAGCAAAGTGGGTTCGTTAGCAAATATTGCTGGAATCTCTCTGGGAACTATTCCGCTTAATGATGGAGAGTTGAGTCCATTGGTCTATCCTCAAATCTTCAATAGTGTGGCTTTGAAGCGTGAGTTGCTCCACTCAAAGTTTACTATAGAGGGGGTGGATACTCTGGTCTCGCTGTATGAGTACTATACCAATCCTGAGTATTCAAAGTTTAATTTAGGTGAGTTCATAAAGGGGTGGAGTATTGGCTTGCCCTCAAAAATCAGGGCTCTTTTGCGCAGAGATGGTGATTCTGCAAATTTGGGTAGCGGTGAGGATTCCCTTTTTATATCTCTTACCGCCAAAGAGAGCGAGTTGATGAGTTCTCTTTCCGAGAGGTTGATTATGGATGTTGATAATGGGAATGGATATATCAAGATATCTGCAACAATGGGAGAACCGCGATTGGCTGCTGAGGTGGTTGCAAGACTTTCGGAGTTAATGCAGAGTTATATAACAGGGTTTAAATTGGAAAAAGCGCGTGATGGTTTGGCCTTTATCTCTAACCAGTATTGTGAAGCCCGGCAACTCTATGATTCGTTATCTGTGGAGTGGGCCAATTATGCTGATGCAAACAGAGCTTTCAATTCCGAAGGTAGCAGAGTGAGGCGCGAACAACTGCGTGATAACTATATGATGGCACGAGACAGGTTTTGGCAACTTGCCTCACAAAAGATAGTGGCAGAGATGCAGTTAAGTGAAGATACCCCTGTATTCTCAATAATCCAGCCGCCATATATTCCGTATGAAAAGAGCAGTCCATCTAAAATGAAAGTGTTGATGATGTGGATTCTTACCGGTGTTGTAGCAGGATGCGGATGGGTTATTGCAAAGGATTGGTATAGCAGTAACATTGCCGGATTATGGAGGAACGTAGTGGAAAAATAGCCAAAAATACTTTGCTTCTCTATAGCAGGATGGCCATTGTTATGGCTGTCTCTCTCTATACGGGCAGAGTGGTTTTGAGTTCGTTGGGCGAGGTAGATTATGGTATTTACAATGTAGTTGGAGGGGTTGTTGCTCTGTTTGGAGTGTTGAGCGGATCGCTTACTGCTGCCATATCGCGTTTTCTTACCTATGAGTTGGGTAGAGGAGATGCTCAGAGACTGAGGTCGATCTTTTCAACAGCTGTGATAGTGCAGATATTACTTGCAATAGTAATAGTGATTTTAGCAGAGTTACTGGCTATGTGGTTTGTCAATAGTCGTATGGTACTCCCCGATGGGAGAGTTGTGGCAGCTCGTGTGGTTTTGCAACTCTCATTATTGACATTCGTGATAAACCTGATTTCGGTACCTTATAATGCCGCTATTGTTGCCCATGAAAGGATGGCTGTTTTTGCCTATATATCCATCTTTGAGGTGGTGGGGAAGCTGGCAATTGCACTGTTGTTGTCGAAGGCCTCGTTTGACAGATTGATACTATATTCAGGTATGCTGGCACTTCTGGCATTGATTGTAAGGATTCTTTATAGTGTTTATTGTAGCAGACATTTTGACGAATGCAGGGTTGAGTGGCGATTGAATACTGCTCTGTTTAAAGAGTTGTTTGGTTTTGCCGGGTGGAATTTTATTGGTGCTTCGTCTGCAATTTTGCGAGATCAGGGGGGTAATATCCTTTTAAATATCTTTTGTGGCCCTGCGGTAAATGCGGCGCGAGGAGTTGCCAATCAGGTAAATAATGCTGTTAATGGTTTTGTAACCAATTTTATGGTTGCCTTGAATCCTCAGATAATAAAATCTTATGCAGTAAAAGAGTATGACTATATGTTTAGGCTGGCCTTTAACGGGGCTCGTTTTTCTCTCTATTTGCTGCTGCTGATTTCACTTCCGATACTCCTTAATACTCAATATCTGCTCTCTTTGTGGCTTGTTGATGTTCCGGAATATACGGCATCGTTTGTCCGTTTGGTTTTGGTATTTGCCATGTCTGAATCGCTTGCTTATCCATTGATAACCATAATGCTTGCCACTGGTCGTATCCGAACATATCAGATTGTTGTCGGAGGTGTTCAGTGTTTGAATTTTCCAGTTTCATATCTGCTGTTATATTGGGGTGCTTCTCCTCAATCCGTATTGGTAACAGCTATTGTAATATCTGTTATATGCGAGGTGGTCAGGCTCTTTATGTTGAAACGAATGGTTCAGCTGCCGGTTGGATTATTCTTTAAGCAGGTATGGTTAAATGTGATATTGGTAAGTGTGGTTGCTATAATACCACCAGTGCTATTTTTTGGAGGTAACTCCTCTACATTTTCTGAGGCACTATCTTCCTCTCTTCTATCTTTCCTCTCCACAATACTTTCAATACTCTTTGTCGGGTGTAACCGTAAAGAGAGGAGTTACGTTTACTCTAAAGTGAACTCATTTAAGCAACGTCTTTATGGTTGATATAAACAATCCGGAGCAATGTTGCGGTTGTAGCGCTTGCAGCACTGTTTGCTCTACGCATGCAATTTCGATGTTACCTGACAGGTTGGGATTTTTATACCCGGTAGTAGATTTGAATAGGTGCATCGATTGTGGATTATGTAATAAAGTGTGTCACTTTGAAAATAGAAAAGCTGTGGAGTTCAAGTCGCTTCGCCCTGTGGCTTATGCTGCGCGTAACAGGTCTTTATCGGCTGTTATGGCAAGCAGAAGCGGAGCTGTTTTTGCTGCTTTGGCCGAGCATATAATAGAACATGGGGGAGTTGTCTATGGTGCATTGTTTGACTCTCTTTTCAGAGTGGTACATAAGGGTGTAAAGAGTTGCGAAGAGTGTGGTAAATTATACAAGAGTAAGTATGCTCAGAGTAATACAATCGGCATATTCAATAAAGTATTGGAGGATTTATCGGATGGTTGCAGAGTGCTTTTCTCTGGAACACCATGCCAGGTTGCAGCCTTAAAGAGTGTTGTACGAGGACGATTCTCCGGACAGATTATCTATGTGGATATAGTGTGTCACGGAGTGGCCTCGCCTAAAATATGGAGTGATTATATTGAGTATTGGGAGAGAGTCATTGGGGAAAAAGTGGTAGGAGCCGAGTTTCGTGATAAAGGGAGATTTGGGTGGCATGCACATGTAGAGCACTTGGAGTTTCCGAGTGGTAAGATCTATTCTCAGTGTTTTGCGACACTCTTCTACAAACATTTTATTTTGCGGCCATCATGCCATGTTTGTCCTTACGCTTCTGTCGAGAGGTGTGGCGATATTACTCTTGCGGATTTCTGGGGATGGGAGAGAAGTTTGAGCGGAGTGAATAGTGATGATCGTGGAGTATCGTTGATTCTTCTCTCTACTACAGCAGGTAGAAGAGTGTTAAATGAGATAGCAGAGAGGCTGGATATATATCCTGTGGATATAGATAGTGCAATGCAGCCGAATCTGTTGCACCCATCGCCCGCAAACCCTTTGGCAAGTGATTTTCTTAAAGATTATCTTTCGCATGGTTTTGAATATGTGGCGAAAAGGTATGGCGGATTGTCCGGATATCGGTTCAGGGTTGGAATAGCCACTTTTCATTTTGCCCATAATTATGGAGCTATGTTGCAGGCTTATGCTTTGAAAAGTACGATAGCGAATTGTGGATATAGTGCGAGGATAATTGATTACAGATTGCCGGAGATATATGGTAACTATGATTGGCCTGAGTATGACAGAGGTGTGGGTGTTTATCGTTGGTTATGGAGTGTCGGGCGCTATGTAAAACATTCTATCTGTAACAGGCGATGGCGCAGATTTGAGCGTTTTATGAAGCGATTTCTGGTTGAAGGTAAGCGTCTTAGAAATGAGAATGATGTAAAATATTCTGATATTGACGCATTGGTTTTTGGTAGTGATCAGATTTGGAACAGAGCATTGACTAAGGAGTTCGTACCTCTCTATTTTGGTTATGGCGCACCTTTTAATGTCAAAAGAGTTGCCTTTGCTGCAAGTAATGGAGATGGTAGAGTAAAAGAGTATGAGTGGGATGAGATGTTAAAGTTATTGCAGGGAGTGAATAGTATCAGTGTCAGGGAACTGGCGCTGTGTCAATTCTTGAAAAAGAGGGGGATTGAGGCAATTCAGCTTCCGGATCCTATATTCTTGCTTGATATAGAGCAGTGGAACTCAATTGCCAGAGTACCAAAGTGTAGTAACTATATCCTGGTCTACTCCTTTGCCGAGCATAAGAATTTTGTAAACGAAGTGGAACAGATCAGGAGCAGTATGGATGATTTGCCTGTTATACATATTACATACAATAACAGAGGTTTGGGAATCTTATCGAATTACAGGGTGGTTCATAATGCAGGCCCATTGGAGTTTCTTGGTTTTATATCAAAGGCAAAGTATGTGATTACCAACTCTTTTCATGGAACGGCCTTTGCTTTACTCTATAAAAAGCCTCTCTATATCTCAATGCCGCTTCAACGTGGAGAGCGAATTGTTTCGTTGTTACAATCTTTGGGAATAGAGCCTGTAAGCGGATATATAACTCCGGATTATGAGAGTGTCTATGAGAAAATAATTATCTACAGGAAACAAGCATTGAACTTTTTGCGTAACTCTATCGAGGGGTAACGTTATGAAGATTTTGTATGTTGCATCGTCGTCAGGACCTGGTGGAGCAACCGTTGCTTTAAGGAATCTCCTGACAGAGCTTAGGGGAGAACACTCCCTTTATGTGGTGTTGCCCTCTGCTGACGGAATGTTTTGCAATGAGTTGTATGAGATGAAGATACCCTATTATGTTCTAGATTATGGGTTGAATATATATCCTCGTTCAAGAAATCCTCTGAAATTTATATATAAGCTAACACTTCTGTTACAAAGGAGGGCTGTTGCGATTGATGGTTTAAAGAGAATTATTAAAGAGGTTCGTCCTGATATTGTGCATACAAATGTAGGTCCTCTTGATATTGGTTTTGAGGCTTGTAAAGAGTTGAATATCCCTCATGTGTGGCATTTACGAGAGTATCAGGATCTTGACTTTTCCATGATATTTTATCCGGGTAAAGAGTCCTTTATGCGGAAAATTCACACTTCCGGAAACTACAATATTGCGATAACCAGGGGAGTGTTTGACTACTGGAGATTGCGTCCGATGGATAGGATTATTTATGATGGGGTGTTTCGTAGTAATGAGGAGAGTGATGTTTATGTAAAGCATAGAGGAGAGTACTTTCTGTTTGCGGGCAGAGTTGAGGAGGCCAAGGGGCTCGATTTCCTTCTTAGGGTGTTTGCATCTTTTTGTAAAAGTGATGAGAGATATAAACTTTTGGTAGCAGGACGTTATGATACAACTTCTGCCTATTGGAAGTTGTGCAATAGAATTATCAGAGATGCCGGTATTGGGAATAGGGTTGAATTTCTGGGTGAGCGCAGTGATGTTTACTCGTTGATGCGTGAGGCTGCAGCGCTGGTTGTTCCAAGCCGATTTGAGGGATTTGGTTTTATTACAGCCGAGGCTATGTATAACGGATGTCTGGTGATAGGCCGTAATGTTGCAGGCACTGCCGAGCAGTTCGATATAGGTCTGCGGGAGTGCGGTTCTGAGATCGGATTCAGATTTTCTACAGAGGATGAGTTGCTTGAAGCCTTGATAAGAGTGGTTTCGGGCGAGGGTTCAATAATGAGGATGTTGGCTAAAAGGGTGGTAGATTCCAGATATGGCAGCAAACTTCATGCAAGTCGGGTAGTCGCCTATTATGAGTATATTTTAAGAAGTAGCAGGTATGAGTTTTGCGGGCAGAGTTTTAAATAGATTCAACAGAGGGTTGATGCTTTTGAGAGGGCTCTTAATCTCGCACAGATTTAAGTGTTGTGGCGGCAGGGTAACATTTCAGAGTATCGATTTTTTACATGGTGCCAGTCGTATATCATTGGGCTGTAATATTTCGTTTGGAAAGGGACTCTCTCTTGCCGCCTGGAAGTTCGGTGATATGGCTGCAGAGATAAAGATTGGTGATGGTTGCAATATAGGTAATTACAACCATATAACGGCATCGGGCAGGGTGGTTATCGGCAATGGTGTTCTGACAGGGATGTGGGTAACAATTACCGATAACTCTCACGGAGGAACCGATATCGGCACGTTGACTACTCCTCCGGCAGAGCGTGAGGTTCTGTTTTGTGGAGATGTTCTAATTGAGGATGATGTATGGATAGGGGATAAGGCCACTATATTGCCTGGAGTGGTAGTTGGCAAGGGATGTGTAGTTGGAGCAAATGCTGTTGTTACAAAGAGTGTTCCACCATATTCGGTTGTTGTCGGTAATCCGGCAAAAGTAGTTGGTAAACGATAGTATTTTATGTTCAATTCTGTTGCTCTCATACTATTCATTTCAATAATAGTAACCGCTCTTTTTAATGTAAAATGCGGTTTGACACTATTTCTTGGATATAAGATACTTATGCCGATAAATGGGGTAATGATAGCAGGACACTATCTTTATGGAAATTATCTTGCTCTCTATCTGTTTATCATTTTTGCTCTTAGGTATGGCGCAAAGATCAGGGAGTGGAATTACACAATGGTAATACCATACGCTCTCTATTTCGGATGGTATATGTTTGCAGCCTGGCTTGGTTGGAGTCCATTGGAATCACTTGCATATATCCGATCCGATATTCTGGCAATTACTTTGGTGCCGTTAATGGTGGTAAATTTTGCGAAATTCAATTTTAATGATTTTACAGAGTTGCGTAAGGCATTAACTCTGTTTGTTGCCATAGCTGTGATTTATGGTGTTATATTGATTCCCTTTAAGGGATTTAATCCCTATACGGTTCTGATGTATCAGGTAAGTGGGCGTGAGGTTCCTGTTGATTGGCTTATGGATAGTGAAAGGCTTTTTGGCAGGATAACCTCGACATTTATGCATGCAATGTACTATGCGGCATTTCTGACATTTGCCACAATATACGTTATGTTCAGATTTAAATGTACGGGCAGAAGCGGCTATAAAATACTCCTGTTTTTTGCAGTCGTTTCGATAGTAACGTGTGGGGTTCGTTCTGCTATAATGGCATTTATGGCAGTTATGTTATACTATTACTTTAAGCGAGGAGCTGCAAGAATGTTTAAGTTTATATCACTTGCAATGCTTTTGGTTATTGCTATCGGGATTATTGTTCCACAACTGTATGAATACCTTTTATCTCCCTTTAGTGCAGGTGATGATGCCCTTGTGCGAGGATCGTCAATAGATATGAGAGTTGCTCAATGGAGTGCTGCATTCGAGGTTATCAGGGGGAGTATGCTCTTTGGAAATGGATATGGGTGGAGTA
>JAGBFU010000009.1 GCA_017936285.1 Marinifilaceae bacterium
GGAGATAAGGTAAAGCCTGCATTCTGTTTTGATTTGGTTAATAGGGCTCCATTGGATGTGATGAAGCAGGGAGTGCAAGAATTTTTCCAATATGTTCAAGGTGTGAATGTTATTTGGGATCCATCGCTATTTGCCTTAACTGATAAGTATCTTTTTATCGAGTATAGTTATGGTGTAGGAGCCTTTTTTGCAATACATTCATTGGATACCGGAGAGACATCGGCATGTTATGCATATATTTCCGATGGATTGCCTATTTATGATTTTAGAATAAATAATAATAATCTCTATTTTATGGTTGGTGTGAGTGAATTGCTGGAATTGATTCCTGACATTCTTGAAACAGAGGCCGTATCTTCTAAGGTAAAGGATAAATTGAAAAATCTTCTCTTATCACTAAGCGAAGATGATAACCCCGTAATCTTTGTAAAGCAGTTTAAGTAATTTTCTAATTTTGTCAAAAATGAAGATTTATATGAAGAGGCTGATAACTATTTTTGTTTTAATATCTCTTTTTGTTTATGGATGTGCTAAGAGTGGAAAGGGTGGAGATCTATATACAATTAGCGTAAATGATGATAATATTGAAAAGGTTGATAATTACGATATTTCAACTCTTTTCGAGGATAGTTTAACCATAATTCCATTGCAGGTAACCGATGAGTGTTTATTGGTGAATAGTTCCTCTTTTTCGGTTGTAAACAACTATATATATTACCAGGACGCTACGACTCGCGAGGTTTGTCGTTTTGATATGCAGGGAAATTTCTTGAATAAGATTGGAAAGTATGGGCGAGGCCCCGGAGAGCTTATGGCTAGTGACCATTTCTCTGTTATTGGCGACTCTCTTCTTATGATGGATATGTCAATGGGAAACTTCTGCTTTTATGATCTCTATGGAACCGGGTATCGAGAATATGAGTTAACCCCTTTTGTCTCTACAACTTATTTCGAAGTAATTGATAACAACTTATATTTAATGACGAATAATGCAGAGATGCATAATTTGATTGTTCAGGATTTAAGGAGTGATAATCGAACATATTACTTGCCTGCAGATTCATCGTTTTTTGATAGTTATGCCTGTTGGGAAACCGATAATCAGTTTTTTGTAAATCAGAGAGGATTGTATTTCAGAGCTTCATCGCTCAACGATACAATTTTCGTGATTAATGATGGCATTGTTAAACCGGCTTTCAGGATTGATTTTGGAAAGGATAAAATGCCTGATGAGTATATCGCTGAGCATGGCGCATATAATCTGATTGTGAACGCAATGAAGGATAATTATTTTACCGATTTTATGATGTATGGCATTGTTGATGATAAGCTATTTGCCGACTATACTATCGGAAAGTCAAATTATGCACTACTTCACAATTTTGCAGATAATAAATCGGTTGCCACAAACTGTTTTGTACTTAAGAGCGATGGCACGTTGCCAGTTCATACATATCGTATTGCAAATAATACACTTCTCTTTTCTGCCGGTGCATCTGAGTTGTTAAAGACATTACCTATCCTTTTAGAGCATGGAAAATTCTCAAATGCAGCAACCAAACAGAAATTACAGAATTTATTAGCTAACCTTAACGAAGATAGTAACCCCGTAATCTTTGTTAAGAGTTTTAAGTTTTGAGACCTCGCCCATTTTTTATAAATTTGAGCCATAAATAGAGTTTCGGATTATGAAGAAAGTAGTTTGCATATTGATATGCGTAATTTTATGGTTGGGAGCGAGGGCTCAAAACTCTACAATTATAATTACTCAGTCCAATCTGGGATATGAATCTCAGACTTGGTTTTATAGTGGTTATGGAAATTCTTTGCAAAGAGATAAAATCAAGAAAAATTGGGATGAGGGAAGAAGAATAACCTCGGTTGCCTATACATCTAATGGTTGGTTTGTTACTATGGCTAAAAATAGTGGATATACTGCGCAGGTTTACTATAATAACTATGCGTGGCCGGGGGATTGGATAAAAGAACATTGGGCAGAGGGGTACTATATTACCGACATCTCTGTTGGAAATAAGGAGTGGATGGTGGTAATGTCTAAAGGAACCGGTTATGTAGATCAGTTATGGCGATCAGGTAAATGGAGTGAAGTAAAGGAGAAGATTAAAGAGAAGTGGAGTGAGGATTTCTACATAACCAAAGCTACTTGTAATGAGGGAGAGTGGCTGATTGTTATGTCTAAGGGGTGCGGAATGTCAGATCAGTCGTGGTCCCGACGTTCTACTTATGCCGATATAAAGAGTGTGATAAAAGAGTATTGGGATAAGGATTACTCATTAACTTTGCTTAACCAAGGCGAGGACGGAGTCTATTTTGCCGTTATGTCGAAATTTGCAGATGGTTCAGAACCCGGTCAAAACTATGTGGTTGATCCATCAAATCCATCTGACTATATTGATAAACGTTGGGAGGATGGACATGATATAGTCTATATCGGTGGTGCAGGTGCCGGTAATGATGTAGGAACAACAATTGCTAACACAAATACTACTACAACAATAGTACCAACCGAAGGTAGTACGGTAACAATTCCTTATATGGGAGGTACAATGACCTCGACCATAAATCCTGATGGTTCAGGTGTGGTTGTTACCGATATTCCATGCATGCACTGTAATAATGGACAATGTAAAATGTGCTTTGGAACAGGAACTTTTGTACATCCATACTTGGGAACTGCAATGCCATGCGGAGTGTGCAATATGGGTGCATGTAAGTATTGTTTTGGCAAGGGACGTTTTGTTACAACCAAACATTTTGCTCCGGGAGAGGCTGCTGCATATCTGCAAGCCAATCGAGAGGTGAATAGTGGTTATGGCGGTTCCGGCTCCGGTTCAAGTAATGTTGAGCGAGGTATTGAGGTGATAGAGTGGCAAGTGGATTATACCGGAAAAGGGTATGCTGATGAGTGGTGTGAGAAGTGTGGTAAATGGGCTCAACCACATAAACATATTAAGAAAGTATATTAGAAACAGATATAGATTTGTATATGAAGAAAGGATATTTTGCAGGAGGATGTTTTTGGGGAGTTGAACACTATCTCCAAAAAATTCCGGGAGTTATTTCTGTAGTCTCTGGATATATGGGAGGCGAGGAGGAGAATCCCACTTACGAGCAGGTAAAGGCTCATTTGACAGGTCATGCCGAGACCGTTG
The DNA here is from genome assembly GCA_017936285.1 of Marinifilaceae bacterium. Classification (GTDB taxonomy): domain Bacteria; phylum Bacteroidota; class Bacteroidia; order Bacteroidales; family Marinifilaceae; genus RGIG9079. Next base: position 3,174 of record JAGBFU010000009.1, read on the forward strand.
AGGTTGAGTATGATGAGAATTTGACCGATTACGAAACCATCGCCCGAATGTTTTTTGAGATTCATGATCCTACACAAGTAGGGCATCAGGGCATAGATTATGGCCCTCAATATCGTTCCGAGGTTTTCTATCTTGATGATGAGCAGAGGGAGATTGTTGAACGTTTGATTGCAATTCTTGTTGAGAAGGGATACAATGTTGCAACAAAGGTGACCCCTGCTTCAACATTCTGGCGTGCGGAGGAGTATCATCAGGACTATTTTGAACACAACGAAGGAGAACCCGATTGCCACTTCTACACCCCGAGGTTTTGAGAGATAGGAGTTAATTAGGAATTAGGAATTAGGAATTAGGA
>JAGBFU010000010.1 GCA_017936285.1 Marinifilaceae bacterium
GCACTGCGCAGCAGTGGCGAACATTAAATGGCTAAAGTCCAGATATAGGTGATTTGCAAGCCGAACGCAGAAGGCAAATTTATTTGCATTATGCTGAGGCGCCGCCGATTTTGCGGCACTGCGCAGCAGTGGCGAACAATAAATGGCTAAAGTCCAGATATAGGTGATTTGCAAGCCGAACGCAGAAGGCAAATTTATTTGCATTATGCTGAGCCGCGAGGATTAGAAGCGCACGAAGTGTGGTTAACCGCAGCAGATTTTGCGGAAACACGCACTGTTTTCGAATTAGAAATTAGGATTTTTCAATTTTTTTTCCGAATATTGTGGGGAGAAATTGTTGCAATTATGGGAATAGGGAAAACAGTTAAATCGATATGGTGTTTCTATCGCGATGGTTTCAAAAACATGACCTGGGGTAGGCCATTATGGGGATTAATAATTCTAAAGTTGGTAATCCTCTTTCTTGTATTAAGGGCTCTCTTTTTTAAGCCTGTTCTATCGGGAATGGATGAGGAGCAAAGGAGTGAGTATGTAGGCTCTCAATTGTCAAATTTTCAGACAAATAACAACAATAAATAGTAATGGTATGGTGGATACGGCATTAATTGACTGGTCAAGAGCTCAGTTTGCTCTTACAGCGGGTTACCACTGGATTTTCGTGCCTCTAACCTTGGGTTTGGCGGTGATTATGGCGGTAATGGAGACAATTTATGTAGTTAAAGGCGATGATTTCTGGAAGAGTACTGCCAAATTCTGGATGAAGCTCTTCGCAATTAATTTCGCTGTCGGAATTGCTACAGGAATAATTCTGGAGTTTCAATTTGGAACCAACTGGAGCAACTACTCCTGGTTTGTAGGCGATATTTTCGGAGCCCCATTGGCTATTGAGGGAATATTGGCATTCTTCATGGAGGCAACATTTTTTGCTGTAATGTTCTTCGGTTGGGATAAGTTCAGTAAAAGGGTGCATCTGCTTGCCACCTGGATGACAGGAATAGGAGCATCAATCTCGGCGATATGGATTCTTATTGCAAACGGTTGGATGCAACACCCTGTTGGAATGGAGTTCAATCCCGATACCGTTCGTGATGAGATGGTAGATTTTTGGGCACTGGTTACCAATCCTGTTGCCATTTCAAAATTCTTCCACTCGGTATTTAGCGGATGGATGACAGGAGCTATTTTTGTTATAGGTATCAGTGCATGGTATTTGCTTAAAGGTCGTGAAAAACGTTTTGCATTGGCAAGCATTAAGGTTGCCGCCATTGTAGGTATTGTAGGTACAATGTCGGTTATGTTGAGCGGAGATAGCCATGGAGTTCATGCGGCAAAATATCAGCCAATGAAGTTGGCAGCAGCCGAGGGGTTGGAGAATGGAGGTACAAGAGCACCATTTTCAATAGTTCCGGGAGTAGAGGTTCCCGGTGTTTTATCAATCCTCGCCACACATGATATTGATGGATATGTGCCGGGAATTAATAATATTTTGGAGGGTTATACAACTCCGGATGGACAGACCTATTTGTCGGCTGAGGAGAAGATTGAGCGAGGTCGTGCAGCACTTGAGGCATTTAAGGGATACAGAGAGACAATGAAAACTGATCCTCAGGCAGCGGCAGAGTATCGTAAGGCGCTTGATGCCAATGTAGAGTACTTTGGATATGGCTATATTGAATCGCCCGAGGAGTTGGTTCCGCCTGTATGGCTTGTCTATTGGGCATTCCGAGTAATGGTTGGATTAGGTGGATTTCTACTACTATTAATGTTGGTAGTTTTATGGGCAGAGTGGAAAAAGAGGTTGATAAATATGCGTTGGTTGTTGTGGGTTGCACTATTCTCAATACCTTTGGTATATCTGGCAGGACAGGCAGGTTGGATTGTTGCCGAGGTTGGTCGTCAACCATGGGCAATTCAGAATCTGTTGCCGGTCAAGGCTGCTTTGTCAAGCGTAAATGTAGGAGCAGTGCAGACAACATTCTTCCTTTTTGTTGCAGTATTTACTCTATTCTTGGTTATAGAGTTGCGCATACTCTTCAAGGCAATTAAACAGGGTCCCGGAATTGAAAAATAGGAGGTATTTATGATTACATACGAATTTTTACAGCAATATTGGTGGTTCTTGGTATCACTTCTTGCAGGTTTGCTGGTCTTTTTGCTATTTGTGCAAGGGGCAAACTCAATGATCTTTACTGTCGCTCAGAATGAGGATGAGCGTCAGCTTATGGTAAACTCTACCGGGCGTAAATGGGAGTTGACCTTTACTACATTGGTTACATTCGGAGGAGCATTCTTTGCATCATTCCCTCTATTCTATAGCACAAGTTTCGGTGGTGCCTATTGGGTGTGGATGTTGATACTTATCACTTTTGTATTCCAGGCGGTATCATACGAATTTCAGAATAAAGTGGGTAATGTTTTGGGCAAAAACGCTTTTCGGGTATTCTTGGTAATCAACGGATTGTTAGGCCCTCTTTTGATTGGAACAGCTGTAGGTACATTTTTTACAGGTTCTCAATTCATTGTAGATAAAGGTGCAGTTAGCGATACTCTCATGCCGGTGATTAGCCGTTGGTGTAGTGATTGGCGAGGCTTGGAGGCAGTAGCCAATATCTTCAATGTTTCATTCGGCTTGATGGTGATGTTCTTGTCAATAACTTTAGGGTTGCTATATATGATAAATAATATCGCAAACCAAAATCTGCACATAAGACTTGCCAGATACCTACGTTCAATGTTTGCTTCGTTTCTTGTCTTGTTTATTTTTGTGGTATATAAACTATTGACAATGTATGGATTTGCAGTAGACGCTGACGGGTATATATTTATAGAGGGGTATAAATATCTGCACAATTTCCTGGATATGCCGATAGTTCTTGCTCTCTTCCTGGTAGGAGCTTTGTTGGTAGTAACCGGAGTAGTGCTCTCTCTTGTCATACCATTTTATAAACGAGGAATCTGGTTTGCAGGCCCGGGAACCGTTTCGGTAGTTGTCTCAATCTTCTTGGTAGCGGGTTATAACAACACAGCATACTATCCATCGGTAACTGATTTGCAGAGTTCATTAACCATTGCGAACAACTCTTCAAGCGAATTTACCTTGAAGACTATGGCAGTGGTATCGTTAATAATTCCTTTGGTAGTGGCTTATATTGCCTACTTCTGGCGTAAGATGGATAAAAAATCACTTACTACCGAAGAGTTGAACAATTCTGAAAAGTATTGATGAGCGGATAGTGGAGGTTAGAAATTGACACAGAGTTTGATTTATAACCTCCACAACTCTTTTCCTTCAACCTTATGACAAAGTGGAGATGTCTAATTTACTTTTTAGTCATCCTCTATAGCTACTCCAATGGAATTGACAATACTGTGATTTCTTCATCACTCCGATTTTGTTTCAGAGGTGTTGTTGGTGCTCTGTTCTGTTTTTGGGGTAGGGTTTAACAGGAATTTGCAGAAATCTTCGCTGGTGCGAACTCCGCTAAGGGAGTTGGTAACCTTGCCATCCTGTTGCATTATGGCGAAGTAGGGTATTCCTCCTTTGTACCCTTGTTCACGAAGTTTGGCGACAACCATTGCAGCCTCGCCACTATCCATGTCAATATATACAAAGTTGTAGTTTTGCATCAAGTTTTCAACCATCGGCTCTCTGAGCACGTTGTTCTTCATGCTTCTGCACGAGGTGCACCACTCTGCGCCAATCATTATAAGCACTGGCTTTGATTTGTCAATCTTAATCTGAGCCTGAGTACTGATACAAAGTAGCAATGTTATGGCAATTAAAAATATCCTTTTCATAGCAACAATTTTGCTACAAAAATACTCTTTTAACTACAACTATCTCAAAAGTTAAGATAAAAGATTCTATAAAAGTTCCTTGATGGACTCTTCAATCTTATCGGGAGTAGTGATAGGAGCAAAACGTTCTACAACTTTACCATCTCTATCTACCAGGAATTTGGTGAAATTCCACTTGATGTTTGAATTTAAGAGGCCTCGTTTCTGGCTCTTGAGATATTTGTAAAGGGGGTCAGCATTAGGGCCATTGACATCTATCTTCTTGAAAATAGGGAAGGTTGTGTGGTATCGTAATTCACAGAAATTTTGAATCTCCTTTTGTGACAACGGGGACTGGTGCATAAACTGATTGCATGGGAAATCAAGAATTTCAAGCCCCTCTTCGTGATACTTTTCATATAGTTTCTGCAGCCCCTCGTATTGTGGGGTAAATCCACAATGAGTTGCACTATTGACAATCAACAAAACCTTACCTTGATAGTCTCCCATACTGACATCGTGTCCCGATGCATCCTTAACCTTGAAATCGTATATGTTCATATTGAATAGTTTTTTACTATTTACGCTTCGCAGTTTTTGAGGTTTCATTTACTACTCTAAACCTATTTTGAAATTTTCGTATCTCTTAAAAATTAACCCCCATCCTGCATAAATTGCGAGAGTGGGGGTATGACTTGACCAAATTGAAATTTGTAGATCAAGGTTAATCTACTTGGCATTGGCTCTGCGTGCCATTTGGCGAATGTAGTTGGCTGCGTAGATACAGGCAGGAGGCCACACAGTGTCGTGGTTGAAACCTTGTAACTCAAATAGCTTTACTCCTTTGTTGCCAACATTGCGTAGAACCGACTCCAATAGAACATTCTCTTCCCAGCGATTTGCCAACTCGGTGTTTCTGTCTCCGGTGAAAAGGATGATAGGTGGAGTGTCAGGGCGTACGTGATATAATGCGGCATATTCGTCAATGATTGGAATAGTTGTACTTAACCCTTTTTCGCGACGAATGGTGTTATGGGTAACGCCTTGTCCGCTGATAGGGAAGTAGGCTGCAACGCTGTCAGAGTCAATGCCATGCTTTGCCAAATATCTCTTATCAAGAGCAACCATTAGCGAGAGATATGCACCGGCAGAGTGTCCAACCACATAGATTTGCTTGTCGCTACCTCCATATTTGCCAATGGTTTTGAATACCCATGCAATTGCCTCGGCTGCATCCTCAATGTATGCCGGATGTGTTGCCTTGGGACTTAAACGGAAATTTACCGCTGCAATGGCAATACCTTTGTTTTTAAACTCGTTCAAAAGAGCCTTACTTCCTGCCGTCAAACCTCCTCCGTGGAACCATACAACAGTAGGGAAATTCTCCACATTCTCGGGATAGTAAAGATCCAATTTACAACGTTCGTTCTTGTAACTGTCGTTGCTCTTTTCAAGCAGATACTAAACGTTCTCGACAGTCTTGTAGGTTGTCTGTGCATAAACCCCAGCACAAATTAACAGCGCCGTAGCAATTAAGAGTAGTTTTTTCATAGTTGTGTGAATTAGCTCTGCAAATATGGTATTTAAATTCCACATTGCCAAACAATTCACTTATGAATATTAAACCATATAAATGTTCATTTTTAATACGGATAAGTGAAATTGCAGGAGATAAAGATTAGGCATTTAGTAACTAAGAGTGAGATGTATCGTAGGTATATACAACATAAATAGTTGTATGTTAAACAAATTTGTTTAACTTTGTGATGAAAATAGTTTGCTGTATGAAACTGATAGAGAATAATATCCAAAAGATTATTGCTTTGTGTCAGAGACATAAGGTAAATAAGTTGTTTGTCTTCGGCTCGATATTGACAAACAGGTTTAATGATCAGAGTGACGTTGACCTTGTTGTCGATTTTGATAATGTCGATTTAGAGGATTATGCAGATAACTATTTCGACTTAAAAGCAGGGTTAGAGGAACTATTAAATCGTAGTGTTGATTTGTTAGAGAATAAAGCAATCCGTAATCCCATATTGCGTAAGAATATTGACAATTCAAAACAGCTGATATATGGATGAATATATTGAGAAACATTTAGTTGATATATTGAGCGCTACTCTTGAGGTTGAAAGTTTCTTTGTTGGTTCTCCAAAACGGTTTCAAGATTTTCAGCATGATATGCTTAGACAAAGGGCTGTAGAGCGTAATGTTGAGATAATGGGCGAGGCCATAAATAGAATCCTTAAAGTAAACCCTGACTTTCAGTTGCCTAACGCGAAAGCTATAATTAATACCAGAAATAGGGTGATACACGGATATGATAGTGTTACTACCGAATTTCTATGGAGTCTTATAATCAAGCATATCCCGGCATTAAAATGCGATGTAGAAAAGATATTAAAGCAAGGTAAATAAGAAACTATTCCATAAATATATAGGCTGTGTTACAGAGTGAAGTTGCCCAATGGCTTGAATATAAGTTTTTGGGGGCATGTCAGGATAGGTGGCATTTCTGTTATTAAGAAATACCATATTCTTCTTTATATATTTCAATGCTCAGCTCCTGCAATTTGGATTCAGCGATGTAATAGCGATGATATATATCATGTTCTTTATTTAGCCAACTAACAATCCTGCTAGTTATCTCTTCGTTGTAATTACTTTCTTTTGCAATTCTTGTATCATATTTGCGAGTTAATAATGATTCTAGATATAAACAATAAGAAAAGTCTATAATAATACTCAATATAAAACCTAGAATTACAAGATCCCACCGTATACCCATTATTATCATCACCACCGGTATTACCATTACTAGTATGCATAAGATTGTAAAATGCCAGTAAAATAAATAATCTCTGTAATTTAAGTAATAATTTGCTCTCTCAACAAAAGAATATATCGATTTGTATTCTTCAGTTTCCATAATCTTCTCTATTTGCTCTTGTTCTTTTCTTTTTATCTCATTTTCTAATTCTTGCCTTTGCTGTTCATAGTATGCTTCTCTATTTGTACCACACAGGCTGCAAGCAGGATATTGTGAAGAATATTCTACTCCGCATTGTGGACATTTAACATATAGTGCTATGCTGCAATAAGGACAAAATATGGAATATGGGGGATTGATTTTCTGCATTTATAACAAACCATCATTCGACGTTGTGTCGTTGTAGGTGTAATATCATTGTCTGGAGTTACAGAGTTTTCCCATACCGCCTGCTTCTACATATAAAGTATCCCATCCCAACATGAATAATTTTCTCACTAACGCTTCATTGGTTAGGATTACTGTGCCTATGTATAAAATTTCGTCCTTTGTTAGTGGGATTCCATTAGTTGCTCTAATGCAAAATCCTGTAGGCAATAAGAAACTTGAACACTCATGCCTAAAATTAGCATCACCTCTTTTTGTTCTTGCCTCTAATAATGTTCCTACTGATAACTGTGTAAATGCCTCTCGTGCAGACCTGTTAAAATCATTAATCAATCTATCCCTAGCAGATAAATCTCTAAACCAATTAATTATCCGATTCCAGAATGCCATGGATGCATAAATCTTTCAAGAGAGCCCAACCAGTTCCCGGAGGTAGGCGGTTTTTAAATAAGAAAGGCGTGGGAACTTTAACTCATTACGCTGTTTGGCTCTGGACTGCCTCCGTATGTAATAAGCAAAGCCCACGCCAAAAGATATAATATTCCCATAAGGGAGTAAAATATCAATCGCGTGGGCGCTCCTGCTCATTATCCATACGAAGTGAATTGTCCAGATTCAACAGCGGATAATTTCGCTAAACGCCCTGTCTCAGCTACTCCAAAGAGTGCTTTAACGCTACAAAGATAGCAAAAAAGCGTCTAACTTAGCAAGAACTTGCTTATTATTTAACTATTTACAACTAATGAACAGTCTGCATACTACACACTGACTACGATTTTGAGTACAGTTTTCTAATTGTTGGAAGAAGTAGAGCACCACAC
>JAGBFU010000011.1 GCA_017936285.1 Marinifilaceae bacterium
ACTTGCCAACTCTCTGGAAAGTCAAATGCAGAGTCTATGAGAGTCTGTTTCCCATCGATTATCTCATAATACTTGTTATCATCACCTTTGAAGATGACCGAGTCCACCAAATCTTTTTTCTTTAACTTGCCCTCTTTGAATAGTTTAGCCTTCTCTTCCTTGATTCGCTCAAGGAGTATAGATGCAGGCTCATCATTCGGGTCTTGTAGTACAAGTTTGCCCTGAATTGCCTCCTGCAAGACTGATTTTCTAAGTAATGGGAAAATAGATTTATTAAGTGCATTTAATTTGTCCTGAGATTTCCCATACAATTCTATAAGAGGTAATACGTTCTCTATTTTCTCAACAATGCGATTTTGCTCCTCAAACGGAGGTAGAGGCATTAGGTGCTCGACAATTTTTTCTCGTGATATATTAGGTTGGGCACCACCTTCTCCCTTTTTAATAAAGTCCTCCTGACTTCCCATTAAGAAGTAGAAAAGGTATTTATTTAAAATGCATATTGGAGTACAGCCGCAGCATGCTTGATTGGTAGTCATTTCTTTGCCAGCAATGGCCACTTTACCAATTGTGGCACCATACATTGCTATCATTACATCACCAACCTTATTTAATCTGAAAGAACATTCATTAAGAGCCTTTTCTGTTATCTTAATTTCAGTATCATAGACAGTTCCATTATTTAACTCTCCGGTTCTTAACCAAAGTATGTTGCCACCGTAATAATCAGGCCGACCTTTCGCAGGTGTAGAGCCTGATCCCCAGTCTCCAATATTACCGAGTCTCACCCAACACCAACTCTGAGGTATCCCAAAGGGTATTTCATCATCAATGCATTTAACCGTTCCGTCGGCAAACTTCTCATAATGGGAATTATCGTCACCACGGAAAATGATTGATTCGTTCTTATCTTTCTTGATTTTCTTCTCCTTGACAAGGCGTGCCTTCTCCTCACGAATACGCTCAAGCAGAACTGATGCCGGCTCGTCATTAGGATCCTGCGGTACAAGTTTCCCCTGTATCGCCCACTGAAGGATACTATTTTTAAGTTGCTTACCGTTCATCGTTCAATTCAATACCTAAAAGTTTCTGAATCTCTGCAAGAGTCTTGTCTATTTCGTGGTCCAAAGCAGCACGCTTCTTGAAGTAATCAGCAAGAAGCTCTGCCGGCGGCAGCACCTCTTCGTCATCCTTCGGGAACTTACATTGGTCAAAGTTGCAGTCCATAGCAAGGAGTTCTGCTGCGGTAAATTTCTTAGACTTAATATTACCTTCCTCTACAACTATCTCCTCACGATTATTCCACCAATCCTCAATAGGTTTGCAGTGTTCTAACTTCATTGGCTTGGTCTTCGAGAAATGCTTGTACCCCTCGGGCATATCCAAGCGGTAGAACCATGTCTCCTTTGTGTGGCACTCTTCTGTCGCACCCTCTGCTTGTTCATTATTGAAGAACAGAATATTGGTAGCGATGCTGGTATATGGAGCAAAGATGCTACCCGGCAAACGAAGTACAGTGTGGAGGTTGAACTCTTTAAGTAGTTTCGTTTTGATAGCGAGTTTTGCACCGTCAACACCAAACAAGAATCCATCTGGAACGATGACAGCAGCACGACCATCTACTTTTAAGCGGTACATAATAAGTACCATAAAGAGGTCGGCAGTCTCGCTACTACGCATATCAAGAGGAAAATTTCCCTTAACACTTGCTTCGGTACTACCACCATAAGGCGGGTTCATTGCGACAACATCAACCTTATCAGAGTCCTTAAAATCACTCATCTTTGTTCCCAAAGAGTCGCAGTGAAGAATGTTAGGAGCCTCTACATCGTGTACCAATAGATTAGTGATTGACAACAGATATGGAAGAGGTTTCCACTCCTGACCGATTACTGCATTCTGGAAGAGCGCAAAATCATCTGTGGTCTTTACCTGCTCCTTCAAATAGTTCAATGCTGAGGTTAAGAAGCCACCTGTTCCCGATGTGAAGTCACCAAAAGTCTCACCAAGTTTAGGTTGGAGAATCTTAACCATAAAGTCGGTAAGAGCACGAGGCGTGTAAAATTCTCCCGCATTACCTGCAGACTGAAGATCCTTCAATATGCCCTCATATATATCGCCAAATGTATGGCGGTCCTCGGCGTCAGAGAAGTCAATCTCATCGATGACATTTGTTACCTGACGAAGAAGGATTCCATTCTTCATATACTGGTTAAGGTCTTCGAATACTTCCTTTACAATGCTCTGAGAGCGAGGTGTATCGTGTGTTACTACAATGCCTTTTATCTCTTCGCCATTGTAAGTAACCGTAGAGCCTTTCAAAACTGGGAATAGCACAGTATTAATAAACTCCAACAACTTATCACCAGTAAGAGCATTACCATCGGCATTATCAACAGCCCAATTCCTCCATCTAAGAGGCTCGGGAATAATAGACTCAAAGTCTCTTTTCTCCTTATATGCCTTATACTCCCAGACCTCTTCCTGTGCATCGTACACTTTAAGGAAGAACATCCACACCATCTGTTCTATGCGCTGAGCATCGCCGCTGATGCCAGCATCTTGGCGCATAATATTTTGAAGTCTCTTAATCAGGTTGTTAACTGCCATATACCACTATGCTGCTTTATACAATTCGTTTTCAAGTTCTTCGAGTGCCTTAAAGAATCCTGCAGGGCCACCGAAGAATTTACATATCTTGCTTGGTTTGCCAATCTTATCAAAAGGAGGCAACTCCAAGATGTTTTCATTTTCAAGTTCAAGGATACCGTTGTCGGCATACTTATCCAACAATACCTCTAAGATGCGCCTTGCTTCGCCCTCGTATTTTGCGAGGTAGTTGCGCTTCTTGACATTATTAGCACGCTCACGACGAGTCAGAGGTTTCTTATCAAATGCCACATGGCATATAATGTCGAAGATGTCGGCATCGGCAAGGCTCGGATTCTGCTCACGAACAGCATCTATAATCACATTGTACTCTTTGAGCTCATCTACGATAGCCTGCTTACGCTCTGATGCAGACCAATTCTGGATAAAGTCATCAAGCGAAGCATACTTTCCACGAATATTCTTTCGGGTAAAGTCCTTCAAACTCTCTGTTATGAGCGTATGTCCATCTGCTCCGAGGTACGATACCTTTTCGTGAGTAATCTGAATGTCGTGTCCACCTACGATGTACTTAGGAGGTCTCGGCTCACCGCCACCACCCGGAGGAGTTTCGCCTCCTCCGCTACCAGGTGTACCACCACCAGGACCTTCGCCACCACCTTGCGGAGGTTCTGGATCACCATCGAATTCCGGGTCTTTGAATAATTGGGTGGCGTTTCTAAAATCAAGGATTTCAAAATGCCACTTGCCCTTATCAGTGCGAAGACGGGTACCTCGACCAACAATCTGTTTAAACTCGGTCATAGAGCCAATCTCCTTATCAATCACAATAAGTCCACATGTTTTGCAATCCACTCCCGTAGATAGCATTTCAGATGTGGTTACAACACAAGGATATTTCTGATCAACATCAATGAAGTTGTCCAACTGTTTCTTACCGACAGTATCGTCACCCGTAATACGCATTACATATCTTGGGTCCTTCTTACAAAGGTCGGAGTTCATATTAACCAGCAACTGGCGCATAGCTTCTGCCTCATCGATGTCTGTGCAGAACACAATAGTCTTGGTCATGCGCCCAATCTGATGAAGCATCTTTGTAATACGACGAGCTACTATTTCACGACGTTTAAGCAATGCTATATTGCGGCCAAAATCTTTCCGGCTGAAATAACCTTGCTCTATCAGGTATCCATGAATATCTCTCTCGTCTTCTTCTGGGCTCCATCCCTCCAAGTCAACATTTAGGAAGGAATTGGTAACACGATATGGTGCCAAGAAACCGTCCTCGATACCTTGCTTAAGCGAATATGTGTAGAGAGGCTCCTTATACTCTCCCTCATTGAAATAATCAAGATTGTTCGCTCCCTCTTTCACCTTTGGAGTCGCTGTCATTCCTATCTGGGTTGCAGATGAGAAGTACTCCAAAATCTTACGCCAAGCAGAATCATCACGAGCGCTACCTCTATGACACTCATCAACAAGAATTAAGTCAAAGAATGTAGGAGCAAATTCTGTGAATGGGTCTTTTACTCCTTCATCATACGATACCAACTGCTGATATAGTGCCATATAGATTTCATATGATGGATCAAGATTCTTGTTCTGAATCTTTGTCATCACCTTCTTGAATGGTCTAAAATCCTGCACCATAGTTTGGTCTATAAGCACATTCCTATCTGCAAGATATAAAACCTTCTTCTTAGCTCCAGACTTTGTCAGACGGTGGATAATCTGGAATGCAGTAAATGTTTTACCGGTACCGGTTGCCATTACCAGCAACATCCTATTTCGACCTTGTGCGACCGCCTCAATTGTACGATTGATTGCTATACGCTGGTAGTATCGAGGCTCATTTGTGTATTGGTCAAAGTAGTATGGCTGCTCAACAATCTTTAGTTGTTCTGCGTCGTATGGCTTGGCGGCGTGAATACGAGAAAGCAATTCTTCGGTAGATGGGAAAGCATCAAGGGCAATCTCACGCTCTTGTCCTGTGATAAAATCGTGCTCTATGAAGCAATCACCATTTGAACTATAAGCGAAAGGCACATCCAGAATTTGAGCATAATCCATTGCTTGTTGAAGACCGTGTCCGGCAGATTTATTATTATCTTTTGCTTCAACAATGGCAATCGGATGATTAGGTGCTGCAAAAAGCAGGTAATCGGCTTTCTTACCCTCCTTGCGTGCGTGATGTTTCCCTTGGATTAAAACTCTACCTGCAGTAAAGTAATATTCCATTCGGATATGCTTGTTATCCCACCCAGCGGCATTGATAGCCGGAGTTATATAACGCAACTTTATATCCTCCTCGGATAACTGCTTTTTGTCTTCCATATTACACCTTGCTTATCTGATTATGCCATCTTCCGATAATAGTCTATTATATGAAGTAAAATTCATACAAAGGTAAGAAAAGTATATAGAATTAAGTATTAACTGCAATGAATATTTTCCAAATGATAAGCATGAAAAAAGCGACCGGATTGCGGTCGCTACACATATTATTAAAATCATTATTGTAGAATCTTTATGCCTACAATTTCAATATTTTTTACAACAGCAAAGAATAATATTTTGCTATTGAGGAATGACTCTTTAGATACATTATATGTAAATTCCTCCAATTGACAAATTATACGAGCATAAGATCCAAACAACCACGCTTTAATAATAGGAAGCGTGGCAAAGTAGTCTATAACGTCAATTTACAAATTCCCCCTCCCTAATACCAATCGAAGCGGGAGCAGGTGTCGTGGTTGGGATTCTTTCTTTTAGGGTTATCAATGTCCATGTAGCACACTCCACTTGAACGGTCAAAGTGTCTGCAGAATTTACACACTTCAGGCAAATCCTTGGGCGAGTCTGCACTACCCGACGATGCAGGTGCAGTTACTGCTCCATAGATTATTATTCCTATTACAACCAGTAAGCCCACCATCAAGATAGAGCCTAACACAGTATCCACCAATATGCCTATAAAATCTACAATACCCACATTGCAGATATAGATAATAATAACCACAACCAAACAGGCAAGACTGATAAAGGCGTTGCTACGTGCCATTCCATGTCGATTTGAATTCACCACACCTCTAATCAACAGAAGCTGTACCAATATAAGAATCAGAGTGTTTACAAAATCGACAGAACCCACTCCATACGGATGTATCATATACAGCACCTCAACAATTCCCAACAGAAGAAGCATTATGGAGATGTTACTTACAATGGGCAAACGAATACCCAAAAATATCCGCAAAGCATATCCGGCAATGGCTCCCAACACCAATATCGCAATTACCATATTCAGAGCATTTACAGCCGCAGAGGAGGCAATCCATCTCTCCTCCAAACCGCCCGATTCGTTCTCCTTATAGCGGTTCATACCGTAATTTACATCCCTGTTATTGTGCAAATTATTAAGCATTGCAGCAAACCTCTCCTGCGATATCTTACCCTCTGCAAACTCCTTGTTTATCTTGTAGCATGCTTCATAATCAAAGCCATTGGTATTGTCAGCCTGAGCTGCATCGACACTCACACAACTCAATACCCAACCCGATGCTCCCGAGCCGGACTTCTTGACGTGCAACCAGCTGCCATCCCTGTTCAATTCACCGATAACGGAACCTTCGCTCTTTTTAACATATCCTACTATAGGCGAGGTCACACTTGGCTCACTATACAGCTCCGCCTTCTCAACCATAATGGCCCACTTCTGTATCTCCTGAGCCTCAACTCCTAAAGTGCAAAGCACCATTACCAACAACACCAAAACTCCCCTTTTCATATCCTCAATATTTTATCTTCTTGAACCGAGAGCGTCTGTCTAAATAAAAAACATATTACTCACGTTACTCGCTCTCTATTATCATTTGGCACTTCTTACAATCAAACCTCAACAAAAATTGCTCCTTACCGCTGTCTAGATGGAGCGGAAGTTTCCACTCCTCACCGTTGACAAGAGCACCACTGCCATCGACACTACCGGCTCGCTTACCACTACCCTTGCCCTTTAAGCACCTACCGTTCTCATATAGCAGACAGAACTTGGTAGTCATAACCGCCTTGCCCTTGCGCTGCTTCGACACCTCGAAGCCCGGTTCAATCTCGGAACAACCATTTCCTGAATAGAACTCTCTACTCAACTCATTCACCACATTGCACTGCCAATCGGCACGCTCCGCAATATATCCCGGAGTCAGGTTCAACGTCCCTTGCTCCATTATCGGACGCAACTCCAAGCGCCTTGCCATAAGTAACTCCAAAGCCTCTCTACGACACAGATTGGCTTCGGCCGAGGGCACGAACAGCACTCTATCACCAAGATACTCTACCCCCATACACAAAAAATCGGTATCTCCAAACTTCGAAAGCTGTTGCACCAAACGGTCACGCTGCGATGGATTCTGAGCCACATCGAACACCTTCTCTGAAATATACTCAACATTCACGCCACTCTCATCGACAGCACATATTTTCAATCTGCCATCAACCTCCGAAACTTGCATCCTCGCCCCAATCCTTCTTACAGAACTGCTCTTTTCAAGCAGAGTGCTAAAGCTGTGGTCATAGTTGCGGAACAACTTGGTCCCCGGTTTTATATTGAGCGAGGCCACTCCGTTACCGCCTCCCGAGCCGCCTTGCACCGCAATAAACAGATGGTTCCCCTCGGCTCGATTTACACGAACTCCAACCAACTCGCCACGCTCAATATAGCACAGACCGTCGCCATTATTTACACTCTCGACACTCTTGATAAACACCTCATTCCGCTTGCATCGCTCCACAGTTCCAATAAACTTACCCATCGATTTCGGAGTATCGATATTGGTCATTCCCTGACCTCGCCCATTGGCAAAATAGTTGGTATATCCACGGTTAAAAGTTTTATCCAAATCGGGCTCAAAACCACGCTTCACAACGCCCGAACCGCTACGTCGGTACTCAGTACCCAAACATCGGTTCAACTCATCGGAGTAGTATGCGGTAACATTGGAAACATAGTCAATATCTTTAAGTCTGCCCTCTATTTTGAACGAGGTCACACCTGCATCGGCCAACTCCCTCAAATACTCAACCCGCTTCATGTCTCGTAGCGAGAGCAGATGCTTCTCCTTTATCAAGGTTTTGCCATTCGCATCAATCAAGCTCCATCTCTGACGACATAGTTGGGCACACTCTCCACGATTCGCAGAACGTCCAAAGATATGCTCGGACATATAGCACTGTCCACTGAAACTCACGCACAACGCACCATGCACGAACACCTCAATCTCGGCCTTTATCTCTTTGCGGATACGTCGAATCTCCTCAATGCCAAGCTCACGGGCAAGCACAATTCTTGAAAAGCCTACCCTATCCAAAAACTTGATACGCTCAATATCATAATTGTGAGTCTGGGTACTTGCATGAAGTGCAATTGGAGGCAACTTCATCTTCAAGATTCCCAAATCCTGCACAATCAGGGCATCTACACCAATCTCATACAATTTCCATATAAGAGCCTCTGCCTCGCTCAACTCATTATCATAGAGCAAGGTATTCATTGTTACGAACACCCTGCAATAGAACTTGTGAGCCTCGTTCACCAGACTCTGAATATCTTCGAGCGAGTTACTCGCTGCACGACGCGCACCAAACTGTGGCGCACCAATATAAACGGCATCGGCGCCATTACGAATTGCAGCCAACCCCACCTCTAAACTCTTTGCCGGAGCAAGTAACTCAACCTCTCTCATAACTCCTAATTAATCAACTTTCCCCTCATTGTCTTTTTCATCTCCTCACTCACATAGGCTGCATTGATTGCATTGGTCAAAAGCTCCTTTAATTCAGCTCTTGTAATTCCAAATACCTCATTCAACTTAATAAACTCGCGCTTGATTGTTGTATTTGAGACGCTCATATTGTCGGTATTGATTGTAAACTTCACTCCGGCATCAAAGAATTTTCTGTAGGGATATTCTGCAAGGGAATCATAAATAGCAGTATTCAGATTACTTGTCGGGCAACACTCAAGCACTATACCCTCTTTTGCCAGCCTCTCCATCAACCTGGCATCCTCGGTTGAGCGTACTCCGTGACCGATGCGTTTTGCACCATACTCCAAAGCTTTATAGACGCTCTCGGGACCACAGGCCTCGCCCGCATGAATTGTAAAAGGCACTCCCTTTTCTGTGGCTAAGGCAAAAATATCCCGGAAGTTTGCTGTTGAAAAAATAGCCTCGGCTCCGGCCAAATCCACAGCCCCTACACCCTTTCCAAGGAACTCGGCAGCCACATTTACGGTCTCGACATTCTCTGCGTGGTTATCATCGCCACGCATACAACAAAGAATAAGGGTAAGAGGGATTGGGCTCTTTTGCGCCCCGGAAATTGCAGCCGATACAACCAGGTTCTGTGTCAACCCCTGTTCGCAATGTTTTTGCGGCGCAAAACGCACCTCCGCGTACATTACCCCCTGCTCCGAAAGCTCATAACCAAGCAGCTCTACCGTCCTGCTCAGTCCCGCTTCGCTTTGAAGAAAACGGTTAGGGAAATCGAACTTTGTAAGGTACTCATTCAAATCGTTGCAGCCATCATCGACCTGCAACTTATGAGCAATCTCGGCATCGGAATAGGGTAAATCAATACCCTGCTCCGACGCGAGCTGCTTTACCATATTTACCGATAACGAGCCGTCGAGATGAAGATGCAAATCTACATAGCAGTCAACCTGCTCCAACTCCTCATTGGAAACGGCCTCGCCCATAAATTGACTATTCTTGCTACAACTCATAATCGCACCCATCAGAATAAATGTTAAACATCTATTCAACCAACTCCATCTCATCGATCAAATAGCCTGCACCACCAATCTTCTCAATAACGAAAAGGATATATCGAATATCGGTAGCAATATTTCTACAGAAATCAGGATCAAAGGCGATATCACTCATTGTACCCTCCCATACACGGTCAAAATTGATACCAATCAAATTACCGTCTGCATTGATAACAGGGCTACCTGAGTTACCTCCGGTTGTATGGTTTGTGGCAAGGAAGCATACAGGCACCTCACCATTCTGATTTACCCAACGTCCGTAATCCTTTGTAGCATAAATATCACGCAACTTCTGAGGAATGTCGTAATCGAAAATCTCAGGGTTATCCTTCTCCATTACACCCTTCAAAGATGAGTATGGGAAGTAATAAACAGCATCGGATGGAGAGTATCCCTTAACATTTCCATAGGCAACACGAAGAGTCAGATTTGCATCGGGATAGAAATCCTTCTTACCCTTCATAAACTCCATCTGTCCACGCATATAGTCGCGATACAACAACTGCAAATCACGATTCAAAGCCTGACCTTTAGGTAAAATTTCGCTATTGTACCACTTAGAGTATTCATTGAAGAAGATATATGCAGGGTCATTCAAAACCAACTCCTTATCCTCGGCAGTCAGAGCCTCTGCCAAAGTTTGGTCTGCATAAATCGAGGTTGTAAACAGCTCCTCTGCCCATGCAGCTGCACTACCATATTTTGCCATCTGATCCTTGTAGTATGAAGGTTTGAAATCATCGCTCATATTCTTCTCATAAACCTCCATCACTGCCACGAAACTCTCCTTGTCAATTGGCAAATAGTAATCTTTATAGAATGAGGCGAGGGTACTCTTCAAAGCCCCTGCATTAAACTCTTTAGCGTTGTAAATCTTTGCAACATTGCTTGCAAGAGTAGCCAGCTCAATGGTACGAACAGTCTCGGTATAGTAATCTGCTGCAAAGTTATATGGTTCGATTGCAGCATACAGATCAGCCAACTTACCAACAACACCCTCATACTCGGTACCCTTTGCCCAAACGTCAAACTCCTTCTCGAAAGCCTGCTTTGTTGCAACGGTCTTCATCTTGTTGATACCCTTAGCCTCGCCCTGCCACTTTTTCCAGGCATTGGCAACATTTGCATTCTTTGCAGAGTATTGAATTCTGACCTTCTGGCTCTCGCCCATATACTTATTCTGAATATCCAGACGCTTGGTTCTCAAATTGATCTTATGAGGATCCGAAACTTCGGCAATATACTTGACAGCATCGGAATGGATATACTCCTGAGTCTTTCCAGGGAAACCATAGATAAATGTAAAATCGCCCTCGTTTACACCCTTAACCGACACCTTGAAGTGACGTTTTGGCTTGTAAGGCACATTATCCGGAGAGTAAGCAGCAGGATTGTTATCCTTATCTGCATAGATTCTGAAGATAGAGAAGTCGCCGGTATGTCTTGGCCACATCCAGTTATCGGTATCACCACCAAAGCTACCTATAGATGAAGGCGGAGCTGCAACCAAACGCACATCCTTGTACTCACGATACAGGAAGAGGAAGTACTGATTGCCATAGAATAGGGCCTCAACAGTAGCTCTTAATCCGTTACCCTCGGCAGTAGCCTTTTTGATAATCTTCTCACTGTTCTTCTTAACCAAAGCAGCTCTCTCAGCCTCGCTCATCGATGACTTATATCCCTTAAGAACATCGTTGGTCACATCCTCCATACGCTCAAGGAAACTCACTGTCAATCCGGGATTCGCCAACTCCTCAGCTTGCGACATCGCCCAGAAACCATCCTTCAAATAATCATGCTCCACGCTACTATGCGCCTGAATCTGACCGGCTCCACAGTGGTGGTTTGTCAAGAGCAAACCTTGCGAAGATATCAACTCTCCGGTACAACCACGTCCGAAAAGCACCACCGCATCCTTCAAAGAGGCCTTGTTAATACTATAGATATCGTCGGCGCTAAGCTTAAAGCCCTTTGCCTGCATATCTCCAATTCTCTGTTTTACGAGCGAGGGCAACCACATTCCCTCGTCTGCACGTGCCTGCAACACTACCGCTGCAGCCATCAATACGCTTAAAATCAGCTTTTTCATATCATGAATCATTTTATTTTACCACAACAATAACACAAGTGCCCTTCAAGGCACTCAAACACAAAAGTAAAGAAATTAAAGTTCACTTGAAAACTAATCTCTATAAAAACAAAAATATTCTCTACTTAACCTGTTACTTGGATAATTTGTTCTCCAAGAACATCAGAAATTTTTGCAATTGTTCTTATGGTAAAATTATGGGTACCACCAACCCACCTTGAAATTTCAGCCTCAGATTTTTGCATCTTCTCTGCAAATTCCTTTTGGGTCATACCCTTTGATTTTAAAATGGAACTGATTTTATCTGCAATTTGAAATGATAAATCAATCTCAATTTTAACATCATTATCTACCTTTTCAAGTTCATTTTTAAATAAATCATTTGTATTCATATCTTAAACTCATTATTTTCAAGCCATCTAATCTCATCCTCTTCTATCGATATTGTCCCCTCCTCAATTGCTTTATTTATTAATAAATCAAATTTTTGCAAATCAATTACATATCCATTTAATTCATTGTTTTCATTATACGTTTTGGTATCTTTTACTCCACCGTTACCTATAATTAGTATTTTTTCTGATATTCTCAAACAATAAAGTCTAAGTTTACCACTATCAATTGGTAAAGCACATACAGAATCATTAATTTTACCCTCAGGTCTAAAATATCTTTCTAATGCACCTTGCTTCATAATCTTATCTAACGCTAAAAGAATGATTTGATAATCTCTTTTTAATCGTGCATTATCCTTAAATTTCACAATAAATTTTGCAAATTCTGATAGATCATCATTGTTAAAGACAATCGTGTAGAGTGAAGCTGAAATTCCTTTTGCTACATGCTCCAATTTTGTAATTTTACTCATAATCAATTCGTTTCAAAGTTATATATTTTTTTTAAATTAGCATATAAAGTAATTCAAAAAAATACTTTATAATATAATTTCAAAATACAAAGATAATTATTCTTTCAAATAAATGATACATAATATTATTTTTATTAATACAAACACCACTGCTGCGCAATGACGCAAAATCGGCGGCGGTTAACCACACTTCGTGTGCTTCTACTCCTCGCGGCTCAGCATAACCCAAGTAAACTTGGTTTCTGCATTCGCTCCGCAGCGTCGGTTCGGCATAATCCAAATAAATTTGGCTTCTGCACTCACCTTGCACGATTTTTCCTAATTCCTAATTCCTAATTACTAATTTCTAATTAACTCATCACCCCCAAAGCAAATCTGCGCATATCTTATCATTACATTTATCTCAATCTGTCAAGTAACGTTTTCTTTATTTGCTATCTTGTGGATTTGCTTGAATTTGTTGTCTACCAACCCCCTAAGCAAATCTGCGCAAATCTCATCTTTACATTTATCTCAATCTGTCAAGTAACGTTTTCTCTACTTGCAATCCTGTGGATTTGCTTTAATTTGTGG
>JAGBFU010000012.1 GCA_017936285.1 Marinifilaceae bacterium
GCCCTCGTATGACAAAGCTAAATCCTCCATATCTTTCAAGCGCTTGATGTATGACTCAACAACCTCGCGACGAGCTCCCGGACGTGCACCTGAAATTGCATCGCATGCCTGGACAATTGGAGCAATCAATGATGTCATCTCAACCTCTTCGTGGTGAGCTCCGATTGCATTACAGATATCCGGTTTCTCTTTGTACTTCTCTGCAAGTTGCATTCCCAGGATTGCGTGTGGCAACTCTGGCTCATCGTCAGGTACCTTACCTATATCGTGTAGCAAACCGGCTCTCTTTGCCTTCTTGACATTCAGACCCAACTCGGCCGCCATGATTGCACATAGATTTGCTGTCTCGCGAGCGTGTTGCAACAGGTTCTGACCGTATGATGAACGATATTTCATCTTACCAACCAATCTTACAAGCTCAGGATGCAAACCATGAATACCCAAATCAATAGTAGTACGTTTTCCGGTCTCGATAATCTCGTCCTCAACCTGCTTCTTAACTTTGTTGACAACCTCTTCGATTCTTGCCGGGTGGATACGTCCATCCTGTACCAATTGGTGAAGAGAGAGACGGGCTATCTCGCGTCTTACGGGATCAAATCCTGATAATACAATTGCTTCTGGTGTATCATCAACAATAATCTCAACACCTGTTGCTGCCTCAAGGGCGCGGATATTTCTACCTTCACGTCCGATAATGCGACCTTTTATCTCATCAGACTCAATGTGGAATATAGAGACGGCATTCTCAGTTGCTGTCTCTGTTGCAACGCGTTGAATGGTTTTGATAACAATCTTCTTTGCCTCTGAGTTGGCAGACATTTTTGCCTCCTCAATAATGTCATTAACCAACGATGCCGCTTGTGTTTCAGCCTCCTCTCTCATTGAGTTGATTAGATTCTCCTTGGCCTCCTCACCTGACATGCCTGAAATGGTCTCAAGTTTTTCAATCTGTTGTTTTTTAAGTCTTTCAAGCTCGCTGTTTTTCTTCTCTATGAGTTCTTTTTGGGTCTCAATGTTGCTTCGTTGACTCTCCAACTCTTTGTTTTTACGTTGAACCTCCTCCATCTTGTGATTCAGTTCGCTCTCCTGCTGCTTAAGTTTATTCTCCTGAATAATAAGCTTGTTAGTTCTCGCTGCAGCCTGTTTCTCCTGCTCTGCCTTAATCTGCAGAGTTTTCTCTTTGGCTTGAAGTATCTTCTCTTTCTTGATAACATCGGCCTCAATCTCTGCCTCCTTAATTATACGTGCTGCTCTTCTTTTCAGTACAATTCTGGTTATCAGTAGTGAGATTCCTGTACCTATGATTAAGCCAATAGCACTTGCTATAATGTTTGTCATTGTGGTTTAATACATTAATGTTTATATATCAATTATCTAATTTTCGCAAATAAAAAACCCGCACCGCCTCAGTTTAAGAAAAACCCCAGAAAAACATGGGTAGAGCTGCCATTCGATTCAGACTTCCACTGGTTCGGATGAACCCTCTTGCGAGGTGAGGCCTGTCTTGTGCGAATATAAGCATCCGCTCTAATTCGATAATTGTTAGGTTTTTCGTTTAAATGTGAAACAATGCGGGAAATATCTTTTTTTAAGAACGCTTCGTGTATTCTATCTCTATTGGTTTAATGCTTCAGCGAGCTTTTTGTCGCTCTCTTTCAGCAACTCCAGTTCTCTCTGTAGTTGTCTGGCGCGTGCGGCACATTGAATGGCTGCCAATGCCAGATAGTATCCATGCTCCTTTTCAGGACCATTTTTCTTGTAGCTTGCAACAATATCATTAAGATCTGCCACGCCATTTCGGATATATCCCTCGTCTTGTGGTTCAACCTTAATTCTTACCGGAATGTCGGCAACGTTTAATGTTACATTAAGCTTCGACATTTTTTATTTATTCAATAGAGCAATACAATTGTCAATTTCCCGTACCAAACGGTTTATCTTTGCCACAGCCTCCTTTTCACCATTGCCACCCTTAAGGGCAATTGCAAATCGGGAGGTCTTGAGTGAGTTTTGTAGCTCATTTCGCTCTTTTTTTACCTGCTGTATCTCATTTTGCAGTGCTGTCAACTCCTCTTCCAGGAGCTGAACCCTCTCTTGCGACTTGTTATACAACTCAATAATCTTGTCTATCTTTTCAATCAACTCTGCTGTGTTGATCGCTAACTTTGATCCGGACATACTCCCTAAGCTGTATATTTGAGGTTACAAAACTTCTCTTTCATTGGCAAAGTTAGCATTTTATTTTATAAAATCAAATAATAACTACTATCTTTGCGGTCTAAAAATAAAAAACATTGAACTGGAAAGCACTATATATATTATTATCATTGTTTTCTCTCTTGATGGTGACTCCTGAATCTGTGGCACAGAAATTGCCTCCGGTTAATTGTGAATTGTCGCTGAGTGGAAGTTTTGCGGAGATTCGCAAAGCCCATTTTCATGCGGGTGTTGATTTCAGGACCGGGGGAGTGATTGGGAAACAGGTAATTGCTGTTGATGATGGTTATGTGAGTAGGGTCGTTGTCTCGCCTGTCGGTTATGGCAAGGCTATCTATCTGAATCATCCTGATGGTACAACATCTGTGTATGCCCATCTGGAGCGTTTTGACGCTCGTATATCCGAAGTTGTTCGTACAAGACAATATCAGGAGTCCTCGTTTGCTGTTGATTTTATGCCCGAGGATACAATCTATTACTCGCAAGGGGATGTTATAGCTCTTAGTGGTAATAGTGGCTCTTCCGGAGGACCGCATCTCCATTTTGAGATTCGGGATACCAAGAGTGAGGTGGTACGGAATAGTGCACACTATATAAAGGTATCTGATGGTATCGCTCCTGATATCAGAGGACTCTACATATATGAATTGGATATATATGGTGCTGAGCGTCGTAGGGGAGCCTTCTCGCTGACAAAAGATGGTAATCACTATACACGGCCTCGCCTAAGTGTGCCAGCAGGGCTCTTTGGTGTAGGAGTTGATGTTGTTGACAGAATGGAGGGTTCTACGGCAAAATTGGGTCTTTATCGTCTGGAGGTGTATGCGGATGGTAATCTGATTTCGTCGTATGTCGCTGATAGTATTACATTTGAGCAGAATAAGTGTGTAAATGTTGTGGGCGATTATGAGGCATACACAAATGGTAGAAAGACCTTATACAAGACTTTTGGAAGTCACTGGAATAGTGTATATGGCTGTTCTGCAGAGTTTGATGGTTATGTCGGAGTGGAGCAGGACTCCATTGTTGAGGTGAAGGTTGTCTGTTCTGACTATAATGGGAATGTATCGACCCTTGAGTTTGATGTTTTGGGCGAGGCTTCAAAAATGGTAGAGTATGATGGGGTGTTATGGCATGCCGAGGAGGATAATATGGTCAGAATTGGTAACTGTGTTCTTAGTGTCGGTAAGGGGAGTTTGATTCGAAACGTGCCTGTTTCGCCTAAATTCAGTTTCAATGAAGAACAACAGTCTGTGATATATACCTTTGTTACTCAGGAGGAGCCGCTGCTGGTTAATGGCAGGGTTGTCGTCTTAGGGGCTTATGATAAGCGAACTGTTGTGTGTACGGTGGACAAAAAAGGTGTGCGACGTCCGTTGAAGAGTGAGTGGTATGAAGATAGTATAGTTGCCCTCACCTCGACATTGGGTAGATATGGCGTAATGGTTGACACTGTTCCTCCGGCAGTAAGATACCGGGGCGTGTGGCGTAAGGGGTTGAGCTTTTATGTGGCAGATACGCATATGTCAGTGCAGGATATCTCGGTTTTTGTTAATGGCGTATGGACTCTCTATGATTATGATGCAAAGAGTGGAACAGTGATTGTAGTACCGGATGAGCCCTCGTTTATCAAAGGCGAGAATAGAATAGAGGTAAGAGCTATGGATGTTGTGGGTAATGACTCAACGTTGTTAACTATATATAATAAGGTATAAAGAGAGGAGGTGGTTTGAGTTGTCTGAGAGAGGAGAAGAGATAAGAGTTAAGCGTTTGCAGCGTATATCTATTTTGGAGAAAAGCGAGGAGTTGAATTTCTCTGTGGCGATGATGTGTGAGTTGGGACAGCTCTACTACGCAGAGAATAGGGTTCAGGAGGCTTTAAATCAATTTTATAAGGTTCTAAAAATGGATGAAAGTAACTCCATTGCAAGGAGTTATATCCAGATTATTCGGGGGGTGTTGGATTTTGTCAATAGGGTTTTGTTAAATCCTTAGATATTTTTTTAAAGAAAGTTTTTTGGTTTCAGGAAAATCCGTTATCTTTGCACGCGATTTTCTGAGGTGGCATCTTGTTTGTCGCCTTAAAGTGTAGAAATAAATTAAAGTAAAATAATAAAAATTAACAAAACACACCATGATTATTGTACCTTTGAAAGATGGCGAGAATATTGAGCGCGCCTTGAAGAAGTTTAAAAGAAAATTTGAGAAGACCGGAGTTGTAAAAGAGTTGCGTGACCGTCAGGCATTTACAAAGCCATCAGTTCGCAATAGAGCAGCTCGTATCAAGGCTGTTTATCGTCAGGCAATGCAGATTTCTGAGGATTAATAAAATTTCTGCAAAAAGTTGTAGGAATATAAGAAATTTTCTCTATCTTTATAGTGGCGAATGAGAGCTGTTATGGAGATAGGAGAATTTATCAAATACTTGGAGGATGTTAAGCGTTATTCGCCTAACACCCTCCTTGCTTATAAAAAGGATTTGCTTCAATTCGTTGAGTTCTGTAATAGTATTGAACTGATAGATGACTGGAAGTTGGTCACCCCTAAGATGGTTCGCCGTTGGGAAGTTGTGTTAATGACTGGTTCAAATGGTGATAAGGGGGTTTCTCCTAAATCTGTACGTAGAAAGCTTAGTGCTTTAAGTACGTTGTTCTTATACATGATGCGTAATGGCCTTGTGGATGATAATCCGGTCAAAGCTGTTGTTCAGCCGCAAATTCCCAAGCGATTGCCTGTGTTTGTGGATAGTGATAGCATGGATAGGTTGCTAGATGGAGAGTTGGTGTCAGATTCTGGCGATTTCTCGCTTCTTCGTGACAGGTTGGTGATATTAACAGCATATACAACCGGTATGCGTAGGGCAGAATTGGTCTCGCTTAAGTGTGAAGATGTTGACAATGCTTCATCAACTATAAAGGTAAGCGGCAAGGGTGACAGGCAAAGGATAGTGCCCATGACACGTGAACTTCATTCTTTGATGGAGGAATATCTGGCGAGGCGGAGTGAAATAGTTGTTGGTAAGCATGACTCTCTCTTTATTACTGATAAAGGAACTCCGGTTTACGATAAATTTATCTATCGTTTGGTGGTTCGTTATCTCGGGGAGGTTACTACAGCGGCAAAGCGAAGCCCTCATGTCCTTAGACACTCTTTTGCAACATCGTTACTGAATAATGGCGCTTGCATAGAGGCAATAAGAAAGTTGTTGGGACACTCGGATCTCTCCGCTACCCAGGTCTATACGCACACCTCAATGGAGGGATTGAAAAGAATATATAACCAGGCTCATCCGAGATCTGTAGGTGTTGAGGATGAGCCATAATAATAGGAGGAATAGTTATGAACGTAATGATCAATGGAATTGGATTCTCAGTGAAACCAAGTTTGGATGAGTTTATTACTAAGAAGTTGTCGAAGCTTGCAAAGTACAACGAAGACCTTCAGTCCTTAACCGTTACTTTGAAGCTGGAGAAAGATGATGCTACCGGAAATAAGCTTGCAGAGGTGTCAATGATTGTAAAAGGTTGTAATCCTGTGTTTGCTAGCAAGAGTTCGCAGAATTTTGAGGATGATATAGATGAATTGTATGATATCCTGAAGCGTCAGCTCATCAAGCTTAAAGAGAAAAATGGATAAATTTTCAGGAATCTGAAATTTTTCTCTAAAAATATTTTGGCATGTAAAAATTAATATCTAATTTTGCATGCTCAATTAGCGGAACTCACGCGAATGAGGTCACTCTTCGCGTGATGTTTTATGAAAATTGAAATTGTTTAATAAGAAAAATAAAAAGAGTTCGATTATGGCAAAAGAAAAGTTTGACAAGTCAAAACCGCACGTAAACATCGGTACCATCGGTCACGTTGACCACGGTAAAACTACTTTGACTGCTGCTATCACAACAGTGTTGGCAAAAAGAGGTCTTTCAGAGTTGCGTTCATTCGATTCTATCGATAACGCTCCAGAGGAGAAAGAGCGTGGTATTACAATTAACACCTCTCACGTAGAGTATCAGACAGCTGGTCGTCACTATGCTCACGTGGATTGTCCTGGTCACGCCGACTATGTAAAGAACATGGTTACTGGTGCTGCTCAGATGGATGGTGCTATTATTGTTTGTGCTGCTACTGATGGTCCTATGCCACAGACTCGTGAGCACATCTTGTTGGCTCGTCAGGTAAACGTACCAAGATTGGTTGTTTTCATGAACAAAGTTGATATGGTTGACGATCCAGAGATGTTGGAGTTGGTTGAGATGGAGATGCGTGAGCTTTTGAACTTCAACGGATTTGATGGTGACAACACTCCAGTTATTAAGGGTTCTGCTCTTGGCGCTTTGAATGGAGAGGCTAAGTGGGAGGATACTGTAATGGAGTTGATGGATGCTGTTGATTCATGGATTGAGTTGCCAGTTCGTGACGTTGAGAAACCTTTCTTGATGCCAGTTGAGGATATCTTCTCTATCACAGGTCGTGGAACTGTTGCTACTGGTCGTATTGAGACTGGAGTTATTCACGTTGGTGATGAGATGGAGATTATTGGTCTTGGTGCTGATGGTAAGAAGACTGTTTGTACAGGAGTTGAGATGTTCCGTAAGCTTCTTGATGAGGGTGAGGCAGGTGATAACGTTGGTTTGTTGCTTCGTGGTATCGATAAGACAGAGATCAAGCGTGGTATGGTATTGGCTAAGCCAGGTTCTGTTAAGCCACACGATAAGTTCAAGGCTGAGGTTTATATCTTGAAGAAAGAGGAGGGTGGCCGTCACACACCATTCCACAATCACTATCGTCCTCAGTTCTATCTTCGTACAATGGACGTTACCGGAGAGATTACTCTTCCAGAGGGAACTGAGATGGTAATGCCTGGTGATAACGTAACAATTATTGTTGAGTTGTTGAACCCAGTTGCTTGTTCAGAGGGTCTTCGTTTCGCTATCCGTGAGGGTGGACGTACAGTAGGTGCTGGACAGATTACAGAGATTATTGACTAATACATAAGTCATACATAGTAGGTCATTTTCGGATGACCTACTCCATACGGGTGTAGCTCAGTCGGTAGAGCACTGGTCTCCAAAACCAGGTGTCGGGAGTTCGAGCCTCTCCACCCGTGCAATAATAAAGAAAATTACTCATATGAATATAAAGAGTTATTTTAGTGGTGTATACAACGAGTTGGTTAATAAAGTAACATGGCCAACCTGGAGTCAGCTTCAAAATACCGCATCGATAGTAATGGTTGCTTCCGTCATTATTGCGTTGGGTATCTTTGCAATGGACTTTGTCTTCAGACACTTGATGGACGTTGTTTACAGTATTTTCTAATTTTAATCTTGATTGAAGAGAGATGGCAGACATTGAAAAGAAGTGGTATGTTCTTCGCGTGATTGGAGGTAAAGAAAAGAAGGCGAAAGAACTTATCGAGAGTGAGGTTGCCAGCGCCGGATACCAAGATTATGTTTCACAAGTGTTAATTCCTACTGAGAAGGTTTATCAAATTCGTAATGGAAAGAAGGTTGCTACAGAGCGAAATTTCTTTCCTGGATACGTTTTGATTGAAGCTGCGCTTGTTGGTGAAATACCCCATATGCTTCGTAATGTTACGAACGTAATTGGCTTCCTGGGGGATACAAAGGGTGGCGAGCCTGTGCCAATGAGACAAGCTGAGATTAACAGAATTCTAGGTAGAGTTGATCAGATTGCGGAACAACCGGAGGAGGTTACAATGCCTTACTTCGTTGGGGATACCGTTAAAGTTACTGACGGTCCTTTTAATGGGTTTACCGGCACAATTGATGAGGTTAACGCTGAGCGTAAACGCTTGAAGATCTTTGTTAAGGTCTTTGGAAACGAGACACCTCTTGAATTGAGTTTTATGCAGGTAACAAAAGAAAAAATTTAATTTAGTAATTTAAGAACATGGCAAAAGTAGTTGAGGCGCTTATCAAGCTACAGATTAAGGCAGGAGCAGCAAATCCTTCTCCTCCAGTAGGTCCTGCGTTGGGTTCTAAAGGAGTCAACATTATGGATTTCTGTAAGCAATTTAATGCCAGAACACAGGATATGGCTGGAAAGATTATTCCGGTTATTATTCAAGTTTATGGAGATAAGTCGTTTGATTTCATCACGAAACAGCCCCCTGTGGCTATCCAACTTCTTGAGACTGCAAAGGTGAAATCAGGTTCTGCGCAGCCTAACCGTAATAAGGTAGGAACTGTTACTTGGGATCAAGTAAGAACAATCGCAGAGGGCAAAATGCCTGATTTGAATGCTTTCGAGATTGAGAAGGCTATGAGCATGGTGGCTGGTACAGCCAGAAGTATGGGTATCGCTGTTAGTGGCGACAAACCATTTTAATGAATTTGTAATACTTCAAACGTAATGAGCAAACTGACAAAAAATAAAAAAGCAGCTTTAGAGAAACTCGAGAATGGTAAAATTTATACCATTGACGAGGCAGCTAGCTTAGTGAAGGAAATCACTTTTACTAAGTTCGATGCGTCAGTTGACATGGACGTTCGTCTAAATGTAGACCCACGTAAAGCTAACCAGATGGTACGTGGTGTTTGTACATTGCCTCATGGAACCGGAAAAGAGGTAAAGGTTTTGGTTCTTTGTACTCCTGATAAAGAGGAGGAGGCTAAGGCAGCAGGAGCTGACTATGTAGGTTTGGATGAGTATATTGATAAGTTGAAATCAGGTTGGACTGATGTTGATATTATCATTACACTTCCTTCATGCATGGGTAAGATTGGTGCTTTGGGACGAATTTTGGGTCCACGTGGATTGATGCCGAACCCAAAGAGCGGTACTGTAACCGTTGAGGTTGGAAAGGCCGTAACTGAGGTAAAGCAGGGTAAAATCGATTTCAAGGTTGACAAATTCGGAATTGTCCACACTTCTATAGGTAAGGTTAACTTTACTCCTCAGCAGATTAAGGATAACGCACGTGAGTTTATGAGCGTAATCCAGAAGTTGAAACCATCTGCTGCTAAGGGTACTTATATCCAGAGTGTGTTCCTCTCAAGTACAATGAGTCCGGGTATTAAACTTGACCTTAAATCATTATTTGATTAATTGTTAAACTGATTAAGGATCATTGTAACATGAAAAAGGAAGATAAGAAAGTTATCATAGATTCCTTGACCGAGGCTGTAAAGGCGTACAAGCATCTTTACGTGAGTGATATCTCAGGTTTGAATGCTGCCGATACACAGGCTTTGCGTAAGGCTTGTTTCGATGCCGGAATCAAATTGATTCAGGTAAAGAACACCTTATTGGAGGTTGCTTTGAAGGGTATTAGCGAGGATTATAGCGAGTTGTTCGATTCTTTGAAGGGTTCAAGCGCTATTATGTTATCTGACACAGGTAACGCTCCTGCTAAATTGATCAAAGAGTTCCGTAAGAAGCACGATAAGCCTGAGTTGAAATCAGCTTATGTTGAGGAGTGCGTTTATGTTGGCGCTAACCAACTTGATACTCTTGTTAGCATTAAGTCTAAGGAGGAGTTGCTTGGCGATATTGTTCTTTTGCTTCAATCACCAATGCAGAAGTTGGTTTCAGCTTTGGAGTCTGGCAAAAATACAATTTGCGGCGAGCTTAAGACTCTTGAGGAGAGAGGTTAATTCTCTTTTTGAAGAGCAAATTTTAATAAAACAAATTAGTTAGAAAAACACTTAAAAATTTATAAGTCATGGCAGATTTGAAAAAACTTGCAGAGGAATTGGTAAACTTGACCGTTAAGGACGTAAAAGAGTTGGCTGATATTTTGAAAGAGGAGTACGGAATTGAGCCTGCAGCTGCTGCTGCAGTAGCTGTTGCAGCTCCTGCTGCTGGAGAGGCAGCTGTTGCTGAGCAGACAGAGTTCGACGTTATCTTGAAGTCAGCTGGTGCAGCTAAGTTGGCTGTAGTAAAGGCTGTTAAGGAGGCTACTGGTCTTGGTTTGAAAGAGGCTAAAGAGATCGTAGACGGAGCTCCTAAGACAGTTAAGGAGAAAGTTTCTAAGGAGGAGGCTAACCAATTGAAGGCTCAATTGGAGGAGGCTGGTGCCGAGGTTGAGTTGAAGTAAACATAGACCCACGGGTTTCTAAGGTTTAGCGTCAAAAATGACGCTAAACCCTTTTGTCGTTATTATGTTTAGGTTCCAAAATAATACTAGATGTCTTCCAATAATTCAAATAAAAGAATAAGTTTTGCACGTTCTAAGAGTCAGATGGAATACCCTGATTTTCTTGAAGTGCAATTAAAGTCATTCAAGGACTTTTTCCAGTTGGGCTCAACGCCCGAGAATCGAAAGAATGAGGGCCTTTACACTGTTTTCAAGGAGAATTTTCCTATTACCGACACTCGCAATAACTTTGTGTTGGAATTTCTTGACTATTTCGTTGATCCTCCACGTTATACAATTCAGGAGTGTCTTGAGCAAGGCTTGACATATGGAGCTCCATTAAAGGCTAAGCTTAAACTCTATTGTACAGACTCGGAGCACGAGGATTTCAAGATGAGTGTTGAGGATGTCTTTTTGGGCAATGTTCCGTATATGACTCCCAAAGGTACTTTTGTGATTAATGGAGCTGAGCGTGTTATTGTTACTCAGTTGCACCGTTCTCCAGGAGTATTTTTCGGACAGAGTCTTCATGCCAATGGTACTAAATTGTACTCGGCACGTATTATCCCATTCAAAGGTTCATGGATAGAGTTTGCGACAGACATCAACAATGTGATGTACGCTTACATTGACCGTAAGAAAAAATTACCTGTAACAACATTGTTGCGTGCAATCGGATATGAGACCGATAAAGAGATTCTTGAGATCTTCGGTTTGGCCGATGAGGTAAATGTTTCCAAGTCTGGATTGAAGAAACTTATTGGTCGCAGATTAGCTGCCAGAGTTCTTAAGACCTGGGTTGAGGATTTCTCGGATGAGGATACTGGAGAGACTGTATCACTTGAGAGAAATGAGGTTGTTGTAGAGCGTGAGTTAGTACTTGATTCAGATAATATCGAGAAGATTCTTGAATCAGGTGCAAAGACAATTCTATTGCATAAAGAGCAGCAGAATCTTGCAGATTATGCTATTATATATAACACACTCCAGAAGGATCCATGTAATTCCGAGAAGGAGGCTGTGGTATTTATCTATAAACAGTTGCGTAGTTCGGATCCACCCGATGAGGCAACTGCTCGCGACGTTATCGACAAGTTGTTCTTCTCAGACAAACGTTATGACTTGGGTGATGTAGGTCGTTACAAATTAAATAATAAATTGAACCTCTCAACTGATTCATCAATACGAGTATTGACAAAGGAGGATATCATTGAGATTATAAAGCACTTGATCAGTTTGTTGAATGCACGTGCAGATGTAGATGATATTGACCACTTGAGCAATCGTCGTGTCAGAACAGTTGGAGAGCAATTATATAACCAATTCGGTGTAGGATTGGCACGTATGGCAAGAACCATCCGTGAAAGAATGAACGTTCGTGATAATGAGGTATTTACTCCGGTAGATTTGATCAATTCTAAGATCTTGTCATCGGTTATCAACTCTTTCTTCGGAACTAATGCTTTGTCTCAGTTCATGGATCAGACAAACCCATTGGCCGAGATTACTCACAAGCGTCGTATGTCAGCATTGGGACCTGGAGGATTGTCACGTGACCGTGCAGGATTCGAGGTTCGAGACGTTCACTACACCCACTATGGTAGATTGTGTCCGATTGAGACTCCTGAGGGTCCGAACATCGGATTGATTTCATCATTGTGCGTATATGCTAAGATTAACAATCTTGGATTTATTGAGACTCCATATCGTAAGGTTGAAAATGGAGTTGTGGATTTGGATAATTCACATATCCAGTATATGTCAGCTGAGGATGAGGAGGGTAAGATAATCGCTCAGGCCAGCGGTGCTCGTCTGGATGATAACGGCCGATTTATCGATTCTCGTGTTAAGGCTCGCCTTGATGCGGATTTCCCTGTAGTTGAGCCGGAGCAGGTTCAGTTGATGGACGTAGCTCCAAACCAGATTTCATCTATTGCAGCTTCATTGATTCCGTTCTTGGAGCATGATGATGCTAACCGTGCATTGATGGGATCTAACATGATGCGTCAGGCAGTTCCTATTATTAAGCCACAAGCTCCAATTGTTGGAACCGGTTTGGAGGCTTGTCTTATAAGAGACTCTCGTACACAGATTGTGGCTGAGGGTAACGGAGTTGTTGATGCTGTTGATGGTCACCATATCGTTATTCGCTACGATATGACAGATGACGAGCGTTACGTAAGTTTTGATGGCGATTTGAAGGAGTATATCCTTCCTAAGTATCAAAGAACCAACCAGAGTACAACAATGACTCTTAAGCCTATTGTAAGAAAAGGTGACAGAGTGGTTGAGGGTCAAATTCTTACAGAGGGTTACTCTTCTGAAAACGGAGAGTTGGCTCTTGGACGTAACCTTAAGGTTGCATATATGCCTTGGAAGGGATACAACTACGAGGATGCTATCGTTATTTCTGAGAACATCGTTAGAAACGATCTTTTCACATCTGTACATGTTGACGAGTATTCTTTGGAGGTACGCGAAACTAAGCGAGGAATGGAGGAGTTGACCTCTGATATTCCAAACGTAAGTGAGGATGCAACCAAGAATCTGGATGAGAATGGTATCATCAGAATCGGTGCTCGTGTAAATCCAGGAGATATTCTGATAGGAAAGATCACTCCTAAGGGAGAGTCTGATCCAAGTCCGGAGGAGAAGTTGTTGCGTGCAATCTTCGGAGATAAAGCAGGAGATGTTAAGGATGCCTCGCTTAAGGCAAGTCCTTCGTTGAGTGGAGTTATTGTTGATACAAAACTTTTCCAGCGAGTTATCTCTGATCGTAAGGCTAAGGCTCAATCAAAGATTATTATGGCTGAGATTGACGAGCAGTTCAACAGAACAGTCAATGAGTTGAATTCTGTTCTTATTGATAAGTTGTTCAATCTAGTTAACGGTAAGACTTCTCAGGGTGTCAAGAACTTCTTGAACGAGGATATTATTCCAAAGGGAGTGAAGTTCACGTTGAAGACTCTTCAGGGAATGAATATGCTTGAGGTTAATCCAAACAAGTGGACAACCGACAAGCAGAGGAATGATATGATTCGCGATTTGCTCCGCAACTATTTGGCTAAGTACAAAGAGTTCGAGGGTCAAATGAAGCGTAAGAAATATAATGCTACTGTGGGAGATGAGCTTCCAAATGGTATCATAAAGATGGCTAAGGTTTACGTAGCTAAACGTCGTAAACTCCAGATTGGAGATAAGATGGCGGGACGTCACGGAAACAAGGGTATCGTTTCTCGCGTTGTGCGTGTAGAGGATATGCCATTCTTGGCCGATGGAACACCGGTTGATATTGTATTGAATCCACTTGGAGTTCCTAGCCGTATGAACCTTGGACAGGTATTTGAGGCTGTTCTTGGTTGGGCAGGTAAGGAGTTGGGAATGAAGTTTGCCACACCTATCTTTGACGGAGCAACTTTGGATGATATCAATGCATTGACTGATCAGGCAGGAATTCCAAGATGTGGTGCAACATATCTATACGATGGAGGAACCGGAAATCGATTCGATCAGCCGGCAACAGTGGGAGTAACCTATATGTTGAAGCTTGGTCACATGGTAGATGATAAGATGCACGCTCGTTCTATTGGACCATACTCATTGATTACCCAGCAACCATTGGGAGGTAAGGCTCAGTTTGGAGGTCAGCGTTTCGGAGAGATGGAGGTATGGGCTCTTGAGGCTTTCGGTGCTTCACACATCCTTCAAGAGATTCTGACAGTTAAGTCAGATGATGTTAATGGTAGAACCAAGACCTACGAGCACATTGTTAAGGGAGAACCACTTCCAACACCGGGATTGCCGGAGTCATTCAACGTATTGTTGCATGAGTTGATGGGATTGGGATTAAATGTAAAATTGATTTGATAATTACAATATGGCATTCAGAAAAGATACTAATACAAATAAGCAGAAGAGCTTCTCAAAGATCGCTATCAGCTTAGCTTCTCCCGAGGAGATTCAGGAGAAGAGTTACGGTGCTGTTTTGAAACCCGAAACAATCAACTACCGAACATATAAGCCAGAGCGTGATGGTTTGTTCTGCGAGCGTATCTTCGGACCGATAAAGGATTATGAGTGCCACTGCGGAAAGTACAAGCGTATCCGTTACAAGGGAATTGTTTGTGACCGTTGTGGTGTTGAGGTTACCGAGAAGAAGGTGCGTCGTGAGAGAATGGGACACATTGAGTTGGTAGTTCCGGTTGCTCACATTTGGTACTTTAAATCACTTCCAAACAAGATAGGTTACCTGCTTGGTTTGCCATCTAAGAAGTTGGATGCGATTATCTATTACGAGCGCTATGTGGTTATCAATCCAGGCGTATTGCAGAAGACAAACGATGCTGATTCAGAGGGTTATTCTAAATTGGATCTTTTGACCGAGGATGAGTACCTTGAGGCATTGAATTTTATTGATACAAACTATCCAGACAATCAGCACCTTGATGATAGCGATCCTAACAAGTTCGTTGCTAAGATGGGTGCCGAGGCAATTGAGATTTTGCTTCGTGATTTGGATTTGGATGAGTTATCATATGATTTGAGAAATAAGGCAAATACCGAGACATCTCAACAGCGTAAAAACGAGGCTTTGAAGCGTTTGCAGGTTGTTGAAGCTTTCCGTCAAAGCCGCGAGGTCAACAAACCGGAGTGGATGGTGGTAAAGGTGATTGCTGTTATTCCACCGGAGTTGCGTCCGTTGGTTCCACTTGATGGTGGCCGTTTTGCAACTTCGGATCTTAATGATCTTTACAGACGTGTTATTATCCGTAATAACCGTTTGAAGAGATTGTTGGAGATTAAGGCTCCGGATGTTATTTTGCGTAATGAGAAGCGTATGTTGCAGGAGGCTGTTGACTCTTTGTTCGACAACTCTCGTAAGTCAAACGCTGTAAAGATCGAGAATAACCGTCCGTTGAAGTCTTTGTCTGACAGCTTGAAGGGTAAGCAGGGACGTTTCCGTCAGAACTTGCTTGGAAAGCGTGTTGACTATTCTGCTCGTTCTGTTATTGTCGTTGGTCCGACATTGAAGATGAACGAGTGTGGATTGCCAAAAGATATGGCAGCAGAGCTCTATATGCCATTCATTATCCGTAAGCTTATTGAGCGTGGAATTGTGAAGACAGTAAAGAGTGCCAAGAAGATTGTTGATAGAAGAGAGCCTATAGTTTGGGATATTCTTGAGAATGTACTGAAGGGACATCCGGTATTGTTGAACCGTGCCCCCACTCTGCATAGATTGGGTATTCAGGCATTCCAGCCTAAGTTGATTGAGGGTAAGGCTATCCGTTTGCACCCATTGGCATGTACCGGATTTAACGCGGACTTCGATGGTGACCAGATGGCGGTTCACTTGCCACTTGGTAACGAGGCTATTCTTGAGGCTCAACTGTTGATGCTTTGTTCTCACAACATTCTTAACCCTGCAAATGGAGCTCCTATCACAGTACCTTCACAGGATATGGTATTGGGATTGTATTACATTACCAAGCCAAGAAAGGGTGCTAAGGGAGAGGGTTTGCGTTTCTACTCTCCGGAGGAGGTTATCATTGCCTTGAACGAGAAGGCAGTTGATCTGCACGCTATCGTAACTGTTAAGATTAATACTGTTGACGAGGAGGGTAATAAGGTAACTCAGAATATTGAGACAACTGTTGGTCGTATTATATTGAACCAATATACTCCTGAGAACTATCCATATATCAACAAACTGATCACCAAGAAGTCATTGCGTGATATCATTGCTGATGTATGTAAGCGTTGCGGTATGGCTGTAACAGCTAAGTTCTTGGATGATATTAAGGACCTTGGTTATTTGAAGGCGTTCGAGGGTGGATTGTCATTTAACTTGAACGATGTAATTATCCCTGCAGAGAAAGAGGCCCTTGTTCAGGAGGGACGTGAGCAGGTTGACGAGGTAATTGGCAACTATAATATGGGATTCATCACCAATAATGAGCGTTATAACCAGATAATTGATATCTGGACCCATGTTAATGCTCAGTTGACAAATACTTTGATGAAGCAGTTGACCGAGGATAAGCAAGGATTCAACTCAATCTATATGATGCTTGACTCTGGAGCTCGTGGATATCGTGAGCAGATTCGTCAGCTTGGAGGTATGCGTGGATTGATGGCTAAGCCTCAGAAGTCAGGATCAGTTGGAGGTCAGATTATTGAGAACCCGATTTTGGCTAACTTCAAGGAGGGATTGTCTGTCCTTGAGTACTTCATTTCAACACACGGAGCTCGTAAGGGATTGGCTGATACTGCGTTGAAGACTGCTGATGCAGGATATTTGACACGTCGTCTTGTTGATGTAGCTAACGATATTACAATTACCGAGGATGATTGTGGTACACTTCGTGGAATCTCAATCTCTGCAATCAAGAATAATGAGGAGATTGTCTCTTCACTATATGAGAGAATCCTTGGTCGAGTTTCAGTACATGATGTAATACATCCTGAGACCGGAGAGATCCTTGTTCGCAGTGGCGAGGAGATTACCGAGAAGATTGCAGAGGCTATCTCGAACAGCCCAATTGAGACTGTTGAGTGTCGTTCTGTATTGACTTGTGAGTGCAGACGCGGAGTTTGTGCTAAGTGTTACGGACGTAACTTAGCTTCTGGTAGAATGGTAACCAAGGGAGAGGCTGTAGGAACAATTGCAGCTCAATCAATTGGTGAGCCGGGAACTCAGCTTACTCTTCGTACTTTCCACGTTGGAGGTACTGCGGGTAACGTATCAACTCAGAGCTCTTTGAAGAATAAGTATGCCGGAGTTGTTGAGTTTGAGGAGTTGAGAGCTGTAGATTACTATTCTAAGGATAGCGAGGATAAGAGTAAACCTTCACATATGGTTGTTGTAGGTCGTTTGACCGAGTTGAGAATCGTTGATCCTAAAACACACATAGTACTTGAGAACCACCCACTTCAATATGGTACAAAGGTATTTGTTCATGAGGGTGATGTTGTGGAGAAGGGTACAATGTTGTGTGAGTGGGACCCATTCAATGCCTCAATCATTACAGAGTTTACTGGTCGTATCGGATTTGAGAACTTAAAGGAGGGTGAGACCTATAAGGAGGAGAGTGATGATACAACAGGATTCGCAGAGAAGGTAATCATAGAGTTCCGTGATAGAACAAAGGCTCCTGCATTGACAGTTGCTGACGAGAATGGTAATATCATAAAGAGCTATAACTTGCCTGTAGGAGCGCATATTGTTGCTAAGGAGGGAGATGATGTAGTTGCCGGAGATGTTATCGTTAAGATTCCAAGATCTGTTGGTAGAGCTGGAGATATCACCGGAGGTCTTCCACGTGTAACAGAGTTGTTTGAGGCTCGTAACCCATCTAACCCGGCAGTTGTGGCCGAGATTGATGGTGAGGTTACATACGGAAAGATCAAGCGTGGTAATCGTGAGATTATCATCACATCCAAGAGTGGTGAGGAGAAGAAATATCTTATTTCTTTGACTAAGCAGATTCTTGTTCAGGAGAACGACTATGTTCGTGCAGGAACACCACTTTCAGATGGAGCAATTACTCCTATCGACATATTGAATATTGAGGGACCAATCAGAGTTCAGGAGTATATCGTGAACGAGGTACAGGATGTGTATCGTATGCAAGGTGTAAAGATTAACGATAAGCACTTCGAGATTATCGTACACCAGATGATGCGTAAGGTTATCATTAATGATGCCGGAGATACCAAGTTCCTTGAGAGTCAGATTGTAGATAAGCATGAGTTCCAGGCAGAGAACGATGAGATGTATGGTAAGATGGTTGTAACCGATGCAGGTGATGCAGCAGATGTTAAGCCTGGTCAGATTTTGACAGCACGTCAGTTACATGACTATAACTCACAGTTGAAGCGTAATGACCGTCAACCGATTGTTGCTCGTGAGGCAATTCCTGCAACATCATCTCAGATTCTTCAGGGTATTACCCGTGCAGCTCTTCAGACATCAAGCTTTATTTCAGCTGCATCGTTCCAGGAGACAACCAAAGTTTTGAACGAGGCTGCTATCTATGGAAAGGTTGATCCGCTTGAGGGCTTGAAGGAGAATGTAATCTGCGGTAAGTTGATTCCTGTAGGAACCGGATTGAAGGAGTTCTATGATTTGATTGTAACATCAAAATCAGATATGAAAGAGATTAACGCCGGTGCGTAAATCTTATAGATAATCAGATAGAGGCGTCGGCAGTTAGTCGGCGCCTTTTTTAACACAAAAAACAGACGAAATGGCAGTATGGTTTGAGGCTTCTGTTAAATACATGAAGACTAATGAAGAGGGGCGTACAGCAAAGGTGAGCGAGGGATATATGGTTGATGCTTTGTCATTCACCGAGGCTGAGGCTCGTATTGTTGAAGAGATGGCAGCTTTGATAAGTGGTGAATACTATTTGAACACCTTGAAAAAGTCAAACATCACCGAGATTGTTTATAGCGATGACGAGAATGATGACCGTTGGTATCGTGCTAAGGTGTGTACAATAGATGCAGATGAGGTGAGTGGTAAGGAGAAGAGTACCCCTGTGCACTTCCTGATAGCTGCACACTCTATCGATGGGGCTTTGGCAAATTTGAAGAAGGAGCTACAGACATATTCTGTTGACTGGGAGATTTGCTCAATTGCCGATACTAAGATTATGGATGTTTTCCGTTATAAACCACAAGTAGAGTCAGAACAAGAGATTTAATAGATTTGATATGAAGAGTTTGAAGTTATTACTACCCGCATTGGTGTTACTTTTTGCGAATATGGTGAGTGCGCAGGAGAGCGAGATTGTTAAGTTGAGAGGTGAGGTGCGTGTAGATTATGCCCGAGAGTATAATCATCATAGTTTAGAGGAGGGTGATAGCGGATTTAAAGGCTCTTTTATCAATTTGACTCTTGATGGAAAAATTGCAGAGAAGTTTAGCTACTCTTATCGACAAAGGTTAAATAAAACCATTGTTGATAAGAGTTTCTTCGATGCTACCGATTGGCTGTACTTAAAGTATTCACACAGAAACTGGGACGTTAGTGCCGGTAAATTGGTTGTAGCTATTGGAGGT
This sequence comes from Marinifilaceae bacterium, assembly GCA_017936285.1. Taxonomy (GTDB): domain Bacteria; phylum Bacteroidota; class Bacteroidia; order Bacteroidales; family Marinifilaceae; genus RGIG9079. The sequence goes on from JAGBFU010000012.1 coordinate 19,390, forward strand.
TACGAGTATGACAGAGCTCCAATCGATTTGTATAGCTGCTCTGAGTTTTGGAATAATATAGCATGTTATCAATTTGGAGTTGATGCTGCATACAACTTTAAGAATGGAAAGGACAGATTGTTGGCACAGATAACCCAAAGTCCTTTTCATACCGATGAGAATGGAGAGATGTATGGATATAGCTTAATGTGGAGCGGCTCACACAATTGGTTTAAGAGTCTCTACTCAGTTAACCTTTTTGAGTATCAAAAGGGTAGCTATATAAGTTATATTGTACTTGGAAATCAGTTCACATTCTCGAACTTTACCCTTGAACTCGATTTTATGAACAGGGCTGATGCCCAGCATACATTTCTCTTTGACAATGTTTCAGTAATGGGCGAGGCCTCGTACAAAATTGGCAATAATGTAAAGATTTTTGCCAAATACACCTATGATAAAAATGGTTCAGGCAGAGGTTCTGATATGACAATTATTGATGGTACCGAGATATCGATGGCAGGAGCCGGAGTAGAGTACTTTCCATTAAAGGAGAGTAAGAATCTTAGAATCCATGCCAACTATTTCCACGCTTTTGGCAACAACAGTAACCCATCGTTTACCATGTACGATAACCGAAGAATCTTTAATGCAGGTTTAACCTGGAAAATAGACCTACTTAAAATAAAGCGATAGTAAGTTCTATTAGTAGGTAGATACATAGAATAATCTTTATAATGGTGCCGAGCATAAAGCCGAGAAAGGAACCGAATCCGGCTTTAAATGCTCGGTCCATATCTTTACAGCTCATATACTCGCCTATAATTGCACCAATAAATGGACACAATATAATTCCCATTGGAGGCATTATGAATAGTCCGGCAAATGTTCCAATTATACATCCCCAATTGCCATATTTACTGCCACCACCATATTTTGTGCCAATAATTGGTGCTATGTAGTCCAATAGTTGTACAACCAGTGTTACCACTCCCCATATAACCAGCTCTGCTGTTGAGAAGTGCACAATATCTGTAAGGTGTGCTATAATTATACCTAAATATGCAAGTGGTGCTCCCGGAAGTACAGGAACAACACATCCAATCAATCCTGCAATAATGGCAACGTAGGCCAAAACAATCAAAACTATATCCATAAATTATAACTCCAAAAAAAATTTACTATTCTTAGTTCGCCATTGCTTTGCAATGCCGCAAAATCGGCGGCGCCTTAGCATAGTTCAAGCAAGCTTGACTCTGCATTCGGCTTGCACTAATGTTCGCCACTGCTGCGCAGTGCCGCAAAATCGGCGGCGGTTCGGCATAATCCAAATAAATTTGGCTTCTGCTCTCACCTTGCACGATTTTTCCTAATTCGCAAACACTTCGTGTTTTCGCAAAATCGGTTGCGGTTAACCACACTTCGTGTGCTTCTACTCCTCGCGGCTCAGCATAACCCAAGTAAACTTGTTTTCTGCATTCGCTCCGCAGCGTCGGTTCGGCATAATCCAAATAAATTTGGCTTCTTCTCTCACCTTGCACGATTTTTCCTAATTCGCAAACACTTCGTGTTTTCGCAAAATCGGCTGCGGTTAACCACACTTCGTGTGCTTCTAC
>JAGBFU010000013.1 GCA_017936285.1 Marinifilaceae bacterium
ATTAATACTTACAGCGAAGGGACTAAGTTGTATTCTCGTAAAATGGATAACAGTTATACTCTTTATATAGATGGAGAGCAACCCCAAGAGGGAGAAGAATCGATAATAACAATGGACGTATATTATACAATGAGCCCCGATAACAGAGGTGATTATATTGATTGGAATATCTCAACGCCATATGCTTTTATTGAGTTAATAGGACATGAGAAGATAAGCACAACATTGTTTAAATTCAAGTTTAAAGTTAAGGCTACAGGAGCAGGAGAGATTAAGATATTAATTAACAATCCCAAAGCAGACGATCCTTCATTGACCGAAGAGGAAAAAGCACTATACGAGAGATATCGCGAACAGACTCTTGTGGCAGCGGTAGAGGTAATTAATCGTCAAACTGTAGAAGTTGAAGAGGTAATGTTTGTTGATAACGCAGACCCATCAGAGGCAATGCCGTTAGAATCAATGGAGACAACAAGCCGTAAGGTACCTCTATATACCGCAATAGCTCCCGAAGAGGTAGCACCTGCATGGCCTGCAATCTTCTCTCTTGAGTTTGAAGATGGAGCAGAGGCAACAGTTAAACAATCGTGTATTGATGAATCTGGTAATGATATTACTCCCGAGGTAAATATTACTCATGCAGGTAAGATTTATGTTACAGCAACATCAAACGACAAAACTGATGTATTGGAGATTGTAGCTGAATTCAAACTAAATATGGGTGAAGGCGAAAAACTACAACTTTCATCATCTAAATTGGAGTATCTACCAGGTGAAACAGACGAGATTACAACACTTATTCGAGCAAACTACACTGTAAGACCTGAAGAATATATATGGACATCAAGTGATGAGAGTGTAGTAAAAGTTGAAAATGGTGTAATTACTACCATAGCTGATGGAGAGGCAACAATTACAGCAAGTATCACTGATAGTGAGGGTACAGAAGCTAAAGCAGAAATAACTATTAAAGTTCGTACACCAAATGCAGATATTAACTTTGATGATGAGAAATATATTGACTTCTATGTAATTGGAGGATATGGAACAGACTATTACATTGACTGGGATATTGAATCAGAAAGCGGTTCAGAGGACTCAATGACTCTTTATTTAATCGAGGAGATAACAGAAGAGGGAACTTACAATGTTGAAGGTGAGATTTATATGCCTGAAGAAGGATCATTTGATATTATCGGAGGTACAATTACTTATGCAAATGGAAATTGGACATTTGACCTACAAATTGAGAACTATGAAGGTCTTAAAGGAACAGTTAAAGGAACACGTCCATTTTTTTGGATACATTGATGATTTGTTGTAGAGTAGAAAATATTTATAAGAACGAATAAAAATATATAGCTATGAATATAAATATTAAAAAATATGCCATTTTGCTTATAATGGCAATGGTAACACTTTCGTTGTATGCCGACTATACCAATAAACAGCCTGTTATAAAAATATATCGCTCTGACGGAAGTTATGCCCAATATTTCCTCTCGGAAATAGGAGATATCAGGATTGCTACACTCGAAAAAGATGACAATATCAATGGTTCAATTGACCTAACAGTCTTAAAAGGAGAGTTGCAAAGTGCATTGACTGACACAAAAAACAGTGTAGTTGCTACAAGTGCACACGGATATCAATATTGTAATGCCAACTCTGTTGATGTATTTGCAGGATATATGACAGTAAGCCGTTCAGACTTCCAATACGGACCTGCACTAAACAACACATACCAATGGCCAAATGGCTACTATGGTAGCGCGTGTTTGGCAGGGCCAGTAGAAGCATTGTATAATACATATACATATGCAGAGAGCCTTCATGTACCCGAATATAAAGCAATTGCACAGATTGTATATGGTATAACAGCATTACGTGCAGTAAATAATGCAGGTTGTTTGCCATATCACGATTTGCGAAATCTTAAAGTATCACGTCCTTTTACATACCTTACACAAGAGGAGATATATAATGAGATATTGAAAGATTTAGATGAGGCTATTGCAACTCTTAAAATAGTCCAACCCGATAAAGAGGCATTAATGGCTGTAGAGGGTGATGCATATGATCAAGGTAATGCCACATTTGCATTTTCTGAATATCGTTGGCAAAAATGGGTTCAACTTGCAAATACCATTAAGTTGCGTATTGCCATGTATCTTGCAAAACCAAATGAGGCATTGGCAAAACAGATTGCAACAGAGGCATTGGCTGATGAGATAGGTGTGTTAGATGAAGACTTTGGTCCAGCATGGAAAGCCGGTTACACACAACACCCATTATATACTATATCAGCATCAAAAGATGGAGGTTGGGCAGATATCCGAATGAGTGCATCAATAGAGAATATCCTAAAACGTACAGGTTCACCTTTGATAGCTAAATTCTTTACAAAGAATATTGATAAGATATCAGGAATTGGAACAGGTGCTGATAAAGGAAAAGGTGCTAAGAAAGAAGCAGATTACTACGGAATTCGTCAAGGAACAAACGTTGGTATAAAAACTACAGGACAAGGATACTACAACTTTTCAGAGGTGTCAGTAGCATTCAAGTATGTGCGTCAGGTATGGGTTAGTAAAGAGGAGGTTATATTTCTAAAGGCTGAGTATGCTCTACGTTGGGGTGAAGATGCTGATGCTAAAAAATTATATGAGCAGGGTATCCGCTCAGCATTGGCAAAATATGAGTTGGCAGGAGAAGCAGACAAATATTTGGCACAAACTGCAGTAGTACAAAAGAAAGTAGCAGGAAAGGTTTATGATATTGATTATATTGACCCCTACAATAACAAAAACTCACTTCCC
>JAGBFU010000014.1 GCA_017936285.1 Marinifilaceae bacterium
AACGATATACAGGAAAGTTGCTGCCGCAGAAAACGGCAGGGCAGCCAAGCTGGGTCCAATGGACGCACCATTCAGAGGGCAAAACCCACTGTGAAGAGTGCTTGATGCTGGATGGCTGCTGGTTTTTGGAAAGAAATGCACCGCCCTGCCCACATCATCCCTACTGCCATTGCACACTGGATCCCATTCCGTATGCTATAGTGTTTGGCAGCGTTTCAGTATACAGCGATTATGGTAAATTTGATCCCTATTTATTTAACTCTCTGTCCGAGATAAATATTGGTGAGCAAAAAATATACATTTTGACTGATGAATATGCATAAATGAGTTTTTTGCAATATGAAGAGGTTAGCAATCTGAAAATATTGTGAGCTTGTAAATTCACGGTCCTGGAGTGAGACAAATGGGAACAAGTACGCTACACTAATAAGGGTAATTTTTGAAAAACATTAAGAGAAATATAATGTTGAATTGTTTAATAAGTGAAAAGGTTGAAACCTAAAATCACCCTGGAAAGGAGCAATCTAATGGATAACGGTGCAAGTAGCTACCGCCGTTTCCTGGAAGGTGATGACAACGGAATTGTTGAGATAATCAGAGATTACAAAGACGGTTTAATTCTCTTTCTGAATAGATATGTCAACAACATACATATTGCAGAAGAATTGGCTGAGGACACTTTTTTTAGGCTCGTCACCCGAAAGCCACGGTTTGTAGCAAAGTATTCTTTCAAAACTTGGTTATATACCATCGGAAGAAATATAGCAATAAACTATGTAAAGCGAGCAGATAAAGTTTCAGACATTCCCATTGAAGATTGGGAGAGCATATATTCTGACGAATATTCCCTTGAAAGAACTTATCTGCAAGAAGAACGAAAGATTATTGTTCATAGGGCATTGTCGAAAATCAAGGCTGATTATAGCCAAGTGTTGTATCTGAAATACTTTGAGGATTTATCTAATGAGCAGATAGCAACTGTAATGAAGAAGACCAAGCGTCAAATTGAAAATCTGATTTATCAGGCAAAACAATCGTTGAAGTCAGAACTTAACAAGGAGGGCTTTGGCTATGAAGAATTATAACGAAATGGCTGAAAGCGTATTTGAGCGCAGAGATAAGTATAATGCTGAAAGGAGAATGGCTATGAGTAAATTTAAAAAGAGTATGACTGGTGCAGTGTGTTGCTGCTTAGTAGCATTGTTGGGCGTGGGGGTATTTAACGGTAATCAAATTGCCCCTAATGATACTCCTAATGTTGGAGTTCAGGATTACCACGAGAATAAATTGGAAGCAGGCAAAGAAGAGGTTGGTAACGGTCAGGTTGTCAATCCTGTTCAGAATGTCGAGGATGTTCCCGCCGACAAAGACGGAGACTACAACGAAAACATTAGTAGTAACGATTTGAAACAAGGAACAACCGCATTTTTCGGTGGCTCTTATACAGACACCAATGGGAAATTTGTTGTTGTGTTGACCGTTGACACAGCAGAAAATCGAACTGCCATCTGCAAAGAACTTGGTGTAAATGAAAGCACAACCGTTTTTGAAGTTGGAGCATATACTCTTGAATACCTAACTGAATTGCAGAACAAAATTAGTTCTGCTATGACAAACAAGGAACTTCCGTTTGTAACCTCTTCTGTTGTAGATGAAATTGGCAACAGAATTAAGGTCCGAGTAACAACTGACAATGAAGCTGACTTGGCAAAGGTGCTCGCTCTTGACACCATTGGTGGTGCTATTGTGATTGAACGCTCGGCAGGCATTGCCACAAAAGATTTAGCAGTTGCAGAATAATAAATTGCTAATAAAATCTCCTACTCCATTTCGGTGGAGTAGGAGATTTTTGCATTAGAAGAGGTAGTCCTCGTCAGCGTCGTCAATATCATCGTCGGGGGTGCTATCGTCATATTTCAGAATGAACAGGCGTTCAAGGTCAACCATATCTCCACCTTTGGAGTAGGTCAGTTCCTTATCTGGTATCTTGTGGTCGTTGATATATTTGATATCCTCTGCATAGATACTGTATGCCTTATC
>JAGBFU010000015.1 GCA_017936285.1 Marinifilaceae bacterium
AAAATGGCAAAACAACGCCAGGGTTAGCGTTGAAACGGAGAATTTCAATGTTGTTTTCATGGTAGGGAGAGGTTGTGGTTCGCTCTGCAATATAATATTAAATTTGCAGTATTGCAAGAGAAAGGAAAATTTTTGTAAAATATTTTCTCCTGTAATCAAGATAGCAAATGAATTAAAAAGAAAACAGAAAAAGCCCGGAACATACCGAGCTTTTTTCTAATCTAATAGAGCCTTTTAATAATGAGAAACCGTCAAACTTGCGAGGGGCGATTTGTCTGCTTCGTTGTCAGGAGGTGTGTTGTTTATGGCGACTTTCGCATAGCTTGTAGAATGCAGGGACGAACAGGGTGCCGATGAATGAACTGACAATCATACCGGCAAAGACTGCTATACCAAGTGATATGCGGGCTGCGGCTCCGGCACCTGTCGCAATGACCAACGGGAATGTTCCAAGTATGAATGCGAACGAGGTCATGAGGATTGGACGGAAACGGGTTTTACCTCCCTCAAGTGCAGCCTCGTCCAGAGTCTTACCCGACGCGTGATAATCACGGGCAAAAGCGACGATAAGGATTGCATTCTTTGCAGTTAGTGCGATTAGCAGAATAATTCCAATTTGGGTGTATAGGCTGATGGCCTGGCCCATGATTTTGCATCCAATGACGACACCAAGAAGAGAGATGGGTAATCCCATAAGAACGGCAATAGGACTTGTCCAGCTTTCGTATTGCGCTGCAAGAATAAGGTAGGCCATGATAATGGCAAGTATAAAGATAATGATAATAGTATTGCCGGCATGGGTCTCGGCGTATGCCATAGCTGTCCATTCAAATCGATATTGGTCGCCGGCAACGGAGTTGATGACGGCAGCCATAGAGTCAAGAGCTTGTCCCGAACTGAAGCCGGGAGCTGCGGCTCCGGTGATGCTTGACGCTAAGTAGGTGTTGTAACGGGTCAGGAGCTCCGGGCCACTCTGCTCTTCGATGGTTGCAAATGTTGTTAGCGGAACCATCTGACCGTTGTTATTCTTGATTTGTAAATGGTGTAGTGCGTCAATGTTGCGTCGTAAATTGCTGTTTGCCTCAATCTGTACTCTGTAGCTTTTGTCAAATTTCATAAAGTTGTTGACATAGCCCGAGCCAAGATATGTTGATATTTCGCTGAATAGAGTTTCAAAGTTGATTCCCATCAGTGCTGCCTGCTCACGATTGATGTTGAGATAGTATTGCGGGACATTGGCACTGAATAGAGATAGTACATTGTATAATCCCTGATTGTGTGCACTTTGTGCGATGATTGCATCGGTCATGGCTTGAAGATCTGTAGCTCCTTTTGAGTTGATGTCTTCAAGCATTGCCTGGAATCCGTTATTCTGTCCCATTCCCGGAATGGCGGGAGGAGCTACGGCGAAACATTCTGCTTGCAGGATTTCATTGTGGGCAATACGATTGAACTGCTCTACAAGGGCAAAGACGCTCTGGTCCGGAGATTGACGTTCATCCCAGTTTTTTAGTACCACAAATAGTGTGGCACTGTTTGAGGAACTGGCGTCCTGCATCATTGAGAATCCATCGATGACCAGGAATGTTTCTACTCCGGGTAGTTGTTTGACAATGTCGGCAGCCTGTTTTGAGTATTGTTGTGTTTGTGCCAGCGAGGCTCCGTCGGGCATCTGTACAAATGCCATGAAGAAACCTTGATCCTCGTTTGGAAGGAAGGTTGAAGGTTGACGGATAAATCCCCAGATTGCTCCAATGGTCATTAGTAAGAATATTGCCAGTGTTACCAATGGGCGTTTGAGGGTGATGGCTATTATTTTTGAATAAATAGTTGTCAGTTTTTCAAATTTCCGATTGAACCACAGGAATGGGCGGAAGGTTGTGGCCTCGCCCCTCTTGATGAATAGTGCACAGAGTGCCGGGGTCATGGTTAGGGCATTGAAACCACTGATTACGGTGGCGACAGCTATGGTCAGTGAGAATTGGCGATACATCTCTCCGGTGATTCCTCCTACAAATGCGGTGGGAAGAAATACGGCTAAAAGCACCAGAACGATTCCAATGACAACGCCCTCTACCTCTTTCATTGCTTCGGTGACAGCCTCCTTGATGGTGGTGTGTTTACCGCTTTCAACCAGACGGTAGCTGTTTTCAACAATAACAATGGCATCGTCAACAACCAGTCCTACTGCAAGTACAAGGGCAAAGAGGGTAAGGGTGTTGATTGAGAAGCCCATTATAGCGACAAAGGCAAATGTGCCGATTAGCGAAATGGGGATTGTTATCATTGGTATGAATAGTGTTCTCCAGTTTTGTAGAAATACCAAGATGACAAGCACTACCAGAATGAAGGCGGTAAAGAGAGTGGAGTATAGTCCGTCGATTGAGGCAGTGATAAATGTTGTTGTGTCGTATGCAATTTCGTAATCTACTCCTTCCGGGAAGTAGTGTTTCAGATTCTCCATTTCGGCTCTGACGGCTTTTGCAACGTCAAGGTCATTTGCTCCCGGCAACTGGTATATGGCCATAGCTGCAGTGGGCTCATCTTTTAGTTGAGAGTCATAGGAGTAATTCTCACGTCCAAGTTCAACCGTAGCAATCTCTTTTAGTTTTAAGATACCTCCATCGGGCGATGTCGCAATAATTATCTCTTCGAATTGTTCAGGAGTTTCAAACTCACCCTGCAGGTCGATGGTGAATTGCCATGGGGTGTACTCCTGCTGTGGAGCACTACCGATAGTTCCGCCTGCAATCTGGATGTTTTGTGCCTCAATGGCATTCTGGATGTCCATAGGAGTCAGCCCCCGTATTGCAAGCGCATCGGGATCAAGCCATATTCTCATACTGTAGTCTCCGGCTCCAAATAGTGTAACTCCTCCAACACCTGGCAGTCTCTGCAGCGATTTTACGATATTAAGTGCTGCATAGTTTGATAGGTATAGAGAGTTGAAGAGTTCAGGATTTTCAGATTTTAGAGTTACAAAGAGTACAACATTCGTGGACATCTTTTCTGTGGTTACTCCTAGTTTCTGTACGCTTTCGGGAAGTTGGGCAGTGGCCTCGTTTACTCTGTTCTGGACCAGAACGGAGGCCATGTCGGCATCGGTGCCAACGTCAAAGGTTATGGTTAGATTGTATGTTCCGGTGCTTGACGATGTTGAGGACATATAGGTCATATTCTCTACTCCATTTATCTGGTCCTCTAATGGCTCTCCGACAAGCTTGGCAATAGTCGATGCATCTGCTCCGGGGTATTCGGCACTTACCGTTACGATGGGCGGTGTTATTGGTGGGTATTGCTCAATGGGCAGAAATAGCATAGAGGCAGCTCCCGTAACTACGAGTATGATTGATAGTACGGAGGCAAATATGGGTCGATTTATGAAAAATTTACTGAACATGGTTATTTTATGGTAATGGGGTTAATCTTCATTCCGGGTCTGATGGCACTAAGCGCATCAATGAGGTAGAGCTGGTTGTGGCTCAAACCCTCAGTAATCTCAATCATCCCGTCAGGGAGTGTGGCTCCTGTTTTTACAGATGTGGCATTAACAGTGTTATCACTATTCAGGGTATAGACATATTTTTTGTCGAGGCTTCTGCCGACACTTGTTTCAGGTATTATTACTGCATTGTTATTGGTGTGCCAGGGGATGACAATGGTGGTGTATGCCCCGCTTTTGAGTCTGTTTTGAGTGTTGTTGATTGTGGCTTCGATTGCAAGGGTTCCTGTCTGGGTTGTGACAGCAGGGGCGATGTAGCTGATTCTGGCGGGGATGGTGTCTCCGTTAGCAATAATGTAAGCCTCTATCTTATCAATCTGCTTCGGCAGGTTGAGGTATTCATTATAACTCATATTGAACTGAACTGTAAGGCTCTTTTCGTCATATATTGTGGCAAGTGTCTCACCTCCGCTCAGATAGTTACCTGCATCAATGGCGTTTTTGGTAATTTCCCCATTAAATGGCGCGTCAATATAGCAGTAGCTTAAGTTGAGCGAGGCCTCGTCCAATTGGCTTTGAGCTTGGTTGAGCGATGCTTCGGCTTGCAGATATGCCGATTTGGCTTGCTGGAGGTCATTCTGGCTTACCGCATTGTTCTTTGACGAGCGTTGCATTCGTTCGTAGTTGCTTTTTGCATACTCTAATTGAGCCTCTGCGCTTTGAACCTGGGCGCGGCTACTCTCGACAGCATCGAGGTATTGCTGTGGCTCAATGGTAAATAGTGGGGAGTCTTTTTTTACCATTCCTCCTGATGGATAGTTTACCTGGTCCAGAGTTCCGGATACTCTTGCAACGAGTTTTACCTCCTGAGAAGCTGCGAGAGTGGCAGGGAAGCTATAGCTTTGTACAACTGTGCCACTCTGTGGATATGTTACCTTTACATTTGGAGTTGTGGTTTCCTGTGGGGTGGATTTGTGGCAACTTATGACTGTCGCCATTATGATTAAGAGAGTCGAAATTTTTTGCATAATATTCTATTTTAAGTTATTCTACAATCAGTTCCCAGCCACCTCCGGTTGCAGTGTAGAGCGAGGCTGTTGCTTGCCATAGAGCAAGCAGTGCATTGGTGCGATTCTCTTCTGCGCTAAGAAGAGACTGTTGCGATGTCATCACATTTTGATAGTCGGTAAGTCCGTCATTGTAGAGTTGTTGTGCTAACCGGTATGTATATTCAATCTGTGAAAGGGCTGCATCAATAGCCATTAGCTGTTCCTGTGCTGCCCTCATGTCGTTCAGACTGTTTTCAAGGTCCTGCAATGCGTTGCGAATCTTTTGGTTAAGGGTGTTTATTCCTTCGTCAATCTGAATCAACGCAGCACGCTTTGCCTGGGCAACCTCGCCCCCTGAAAAGATGTTCCATTTTATCGCGGGCTCTACCTGCCATACCATATTTTCGTAATCGGTGAAGTGGCTGAATTGGTGAGAACCGTAACCAAATTGTGCAGTTACAAGGAACTTAGGCCAGTAGTTTGCCTTTGCAGCCCCGGCAGCTTTAATCAGGGATTCCAGCTGGCTCTCGGCTACCATTATGTCTGGACGTTTTCGAATAGCGTTACCGTCAACTCCATTATAAAGAATAAGGGGTGGCATTGCAAGTGGCTTTTCTGTTTCAAGCATCTCTCTAAATGTGGGCGAGGCCTCGCCTGTAAGGGTTATGAGCGTGTTGATCTGTGCAGCTACAGCATATTCAAGCGAGGGGATAGAGGCCTCGGTTTGCAGCATAAGGGATTTGGCTTGTGCTGCATCAAGTGCCGTAACCAGTCCATTGCTGAATTTCTCCTCGGTCAGGGTTGTTATGGCCCTTTGTGATTCAAGATTTTGGCGTGCAATGGCGAGTTTCTGTTGCGATGCTCTCAGTTTGGCATACTCTTCGGCAATCTGTCCGCATAGCGATACCATCACACCGTACTTCTGGTATTCCGAGGCGATGAAGATGGCTCTTTTACTTTGTACCTCTCTGCGTATAGAACCAAAAAGATCAACCTCCCATGTGGCATTCAGGGTTACTTCGCCAATCTGATCCCGTTTATCAACATCGGTTATTCCCTGACTTGTTTTCTCCATAATGTATCCTCCGGAGAGCGATATTGATGGATAAAAACCACTTTGTGATGCCCTAAGATTGCTTTTGGCAAGTAAAATGTTGTTTGTTGCACCAATAATATCGTAATTATTGGCGAGGGCACAATCGATAAGGGTGTTCAGCGTGGAGTCATTGCATATCCTCCACCATTCTGCATAGCTTTCAGAGTTGATATTCTGTCCTTTAGTGGGCAGAATAACCGCAATAATGATAGATAGTGTGGTGATAAATATTCTCATGTTTTTCCATAGTTTTTTACCTAACTAATTACGTTAGGCTTAATGTTTTTGTTGTTTGCTTGTAAAAAAAATGGGAGATAGATTTTTTTCTTTAAAAAAATACTCTAATTTTGTCTTCAGATTAATCATTAAAAACTAAAAACAATGGCTTACGTAATTACTGACGATTGTATCTCTTGCGGAACTTGCGAAGGAGGATGTCCTGTTAGCGCAATTTCAATGGGAACTGATCACTACGAGATCAGTGCAGATTGTATCGATTGTGGAACATGTGCAGATAACTGCCCTGTTGATGCAATCAAGGCTAACTAAGCTGTAGATACATAGAAAATTAGAGGCTGCCCCAATGAATTTGGGGTGGCTTTTTTATTATTCAGAAAAAAGTATTATCTTTGCACCGCTTTTTCGGGGAGTGTTTCACATGTGCAATGGGAGAACGGCAGGACCACCCCGAGGTTAACTGTCGCTCTTGAGTAGCACGCAAATTATTGAAAATGGAGATTTTTGAGTTGTCAGGTTCAGTAAGAACCGAGGTTGGAAAGAAAGCTAACAAGGCTTTGAGAGCAAATGCTGAGGTACCATGTGTTATCTATGGTGCTGGCGAGAATGTAAACTTCTACGTAACAGAGAAGAGCTTGCAGAAGTTGTTGTACACACCAAAGGTATATTTGGTAAACATCACAATCGATGGTAAGACATATATGACTGCAATGCGTGAGATTCAGTTCCACCCAGTAACAGACAAGGTTCTTCACATCGATTTCTATCAGGTTACCGAGAACAAGCCTGTAATCATGGAGGTTCCTGTTAAGTTGGTAGGATTCGCTGCCGGAGTTAAGTTGGGAGGTAAGTTGATTCAGGTTATGCGTAAGTTGAAAGTTCGTGCAATTCCTGCTAATTTGCCAGACGAGTTGGTTGTAGATGTTACTCCACTTGAGCTTGGTAAGTCAATGAAGGTAAAAGAGCTTAGCTTCGAGAACTTTGAGATTGTAAACTCACCAGAGGTTGTTGTAGCTAACGTTAAGATTACTCGTGACGCTCGTGCTGCTGCAGCTGCTGCCGCTAAGAAGTAATTAGATTATTATGAAGTATCTGATAGTAGGACTTGGAAACATAGGTCCTGAATATCGGGATACGCGACATAATATCGGCTTTCGTGTATTGGACGCTCTTGCCAGGGCGTCCAATGCTGTTTTTGAGGAGGCACGTTATGGAGCTATCTCGGAGATTCGGTTAAAAGGGCGTGGAGTAATTCTGTTGAAACCCAATACGTATATGAACCTTAGTGGAAAGGCGGTAGCCTATTGGGTGAATAAAGAGAAGATTGCGTTAGAGAATATTCTTGTTATTGTTGATGATTTGGCGTTGCCCTTTGCATCACTTAGATTGCGAGGCAAAGGTAGTGCAGGCGGACATAATGGTTTGAAGAGTATTAATGAGCTTTTGGGAACCGAAGGTTATGCACGTCTCCGTTGCGGAATTGGAAATGAATTTGGACGTGGAGGACAGATTGATTACGTGTTAGGAGAGTGGAGCGAGGATGAGAGCGAAAAACTCCCCGAGATTCTGGAGCAGGCCGGTGAGATAATCAAGAGTTTCGTGATACAAGGCCTCGCCCGAACAATGAATTCATTCAATAAAAGAGCTGAGAAACCGGTAAAGAGTGATGGAGAGTAACGAAACAAAGGTGAGGGTTGATAAGTGGCTGTGGGCTGTAAGAATTTTCAAGACCCGCTCACTGGCAGCTGCTGAGTGCGATAAGGGACATGTCTCTATCGATACAACGAAGTTGAAACCTTCAAAGGAGTTGCGGGGAGGCGAGATTGTTAAGGTCAGAATAGGGCCTATTGAGCGTCATTATCTGGTAAAGGGTTTGCTAAGTACAAGACTCTCTGCCCCTATGGTTGCACCTTATGTTGAGGATGTTACGCCACAAGAGAACCTTGATTTGCTTAATGCGGTAAAGGTGTATGGTTATGAGAAACGCGATAAGGGGTTGGGACGCCCAACCAAGCGTGATCGAAGAATGATAGATAAATTCAAGAATTAATACAAAAATTAACCTAAATGCTTATTGCTAAAGAGAAAAAAAAGAGTAATATTGCAGAGTATATTCTGTACATGTGGCAGGTTGAGGATATGTTAAGGGCTTTCGGCCTGGACATGGATAGGGTAAACGAGAATGTTGTTAGTCGCTATAATGTTGATGATCAAGTAAAAAAGTCGGTTTATGACTGGTACGAGAACATTATAGAGATTATGAAAAATGAGAAGGTTGAGCGTGTCGGACATATTCAGGCTTTAAGGAATACCGTGGATGAATTGACAGAGTTGCACTTCTTTTTGTTGTACAAGGGGTTTGATTCTATCTACAGAGGTTTGATAATGGAGCATGCCGGCAGTTTTGTTGAGTATAGAAAGATAGCAGGGGTTGATGACTCGGTATCGGATGTAGAACTGGCATTGCAGGCGCTGTATGGCGTTTTGATGTTACGATTGCAGGGTAAACCGATTTCGGAGCAAACCGAAAAGGCAGTATCTGGCTTTAGTAGGGTTATTGCTTGTCTGGCTGCTCGATATAAGCAGAAAGAGGAGGAGGAGAGTAAAAACCCCGAGATAATGTAGTAATTATAAAGAGTTAATTATGAAGCAGATCGTATTATCGCTTTTGACACTTCTATTGAGTGTGGGAGTTGCAGGGGCAGCAGTCAAAGAGGCTCAGGTAAAGATTGATTTTCCTGTTGGAACAGTTAAGTCATTGACCCTGGTTAATAAAAATGGCCGAATCGAGATAGATCGCGTTGTTGGCAAACGTGATATAGTTATAAATGTCTCAGTGGTGTGTAATGGAAAAACCGAGGCTGATGCACAGAAGATGCTTGATGGAATTTCAATTGACAAGGCGGTAAACGGTACTGCAGCAGCAGTTAATACCATTACTCCAAATGGTAAGAGTTTTAAGGAGTTGTTTACCGGAGCGGATTGGTTGGTAAATTACAGAGTTACAGTTCCATGGGGAGTTGAGTTGAATATTGTTAATGAGAATGGAGCGATAACAGTTCCCAATTACGGTGATCGTTTATCAATTCAGAGTGTGAACTGTAATGTCTATGTGGGCGATGTAACGAGCGAAACCCCATGTCTTCTTGATATTAAGCGAGGAAATTGTGTCTTAAAGGGCGCGGAGTTGTTGAATGCCAATCTTGAAGGGTGCAAATATGAGTTCGACAGAGTAGTCAGCGGAACCATCAAGGCTAAGAATTGTACCGGTACAATTGAGAGTGCAACTATTGCCAATCTTACTCTTACCGGAGGTTCTTTGGCTATTAATCGTGCCGAGGATATAAGTGGAGCTGCAACCGATTGTGATTTGTCTATTGCGGATTTGGGTGATTGTCTGACTCTTGATATGTTGAGAAGGTCGCTTGTGGTTTCGAAGATTCACTTTAGCTTTGATAAGATTATGGTGAATGCAATATGGGCGGATGTCGATTTCACATTTATGGAGGATTCAGGATATAATTTGACGCTCCAGCATGATAAGAGACTGAAGGTAGATTTGCCGAGTGATTTAAAGTTGGGTCGTATGAGCAGTGCCAAGAAGAAGGCAATGATAGGAACCGGCTATTATGGCAATCCGGCTCGCCAAAGCGATGTTCGTGTTCGCATGACTGCAGGTTCGTTGAAGATCCGATAAAATAGTATTTGGAACCTTTATAGAGAATAAAAATAGTGTAATCTATTGCGAAATTGATTTAAAGAGTATAAATTTGCCCTTGAAAGATAGAAACAAATGGCACAATTGAATTTACATCTACATCATCATCTATTGACTTGCTTGAAACAGGCGAGAAGGTGATGCTATTGTAAATTTTGACACAGATATAGTTAACCCGCCTGTTAAGGGCGGGTTTTTTATTTGTATTGGGTGCGTAATAGATAATAGATTTTAAACAGGTTTATAAGATATGGAGGAGAATTGTTTAAAGATTGCAATACAGAAGTCAGGACGTTTGAGCGAGGAGTCGCTGAAATTGTTAAAGGATTGTGGTATATCAGTGGATAACGGGAAAGATCAGTTGATGGCTTTTTCAAGTAATTTCCCATTGGAGGTTTTATATTTGAGAAACACCGATATTCCGGGGTATGTGCGTGACGGAGTTGCTGATATTGCAATTATTGGCGATAATACGGAGCGTGAGAAGAAGAGCGGAGTTGAGAAGATTATGGAGTTGGGCTTCTCTAAGTGCAGAGTTTCGATTGCAGTACCGAAGAGTGTGGATTTTCCCGGGCTGGAGTGGCTTAATGGCAAGAGAATAGCTACATCGTATCCTCAAACTCTACGAGATTTTCTTGATGCCGAGGGAATTGAGGCTTCGATACAGGAGATTTCCGGCTCTGTCGAAATCTCTCCAAATATTGGTCTTGCCGATGCTATATGTGATATTGTAAGCTCCGGCAGTACCCTTCATAAGAATGGATTAAAAGAGGTTCACAAAATGTTTTCGTCTCAGGCAATACTTGTGGCCTCGCCCAATTTGTCAAGTGAGAAGAGGGCTATCCTTAATCAGTTGAAGTTCAGAATTGAGGCTGTTTTGGCTGCCAGCCGTTCAAAGTACGTTTTGATGAACGTGCCCGAGGAGAGTTTGGACAGAGTGTGCAGCCTGTTGCCGGGAATTAAGAGCCCTACAATTGTTCCATTGCGTGAAAAGGGGTGGTATTCTGTTCACACAGTTATGCCCGAGAATCGTTTCTGGCATGTTGTGGATAGTCTGAAAGAGGCTGGAGCTCAGGGATTGCTGATTATGTCGTTGGAGAAGTTGATTGTTTGATTATGAACTATTTTGAGTTTCCTAATATTGCCGAGTGGCAAGGAATTCTTGCACGTCCAAGTAGTGCGGGCGAGGATTTACGTCCGCTATGTGAGCCTGTTTTTACCGATGTGGCAGAGCGCGGAGATGTGGCAGTTAAGGAGTATGTAGAGCGTTTCGATAGGGTGAAACTTGATGCTTTACAGGTTAGTGATGCTGAGTTGGCTAAGGCTGAGAGTGAGGTATCCGATGAGCTGAAAGCGGCTCTCTCTGAGGCCTATGCAAACATAGAGCGTTTCCATGCAGCTCAGAGAGTTGAAAGGGTTGCTGTTACAAATGGTCCGGGAATTGATTGTTGGCAGGAGTATAGGGCAATTGAACGAGTGGGTTTATATATCCCCGGGGGTTCTGCTCCTCTCTTCTCTACCGTTTTGATGTTGGCTATTCCTGCAAAGTTGGCAGGTTGTTCCGAGATTGTTTTGTGTACGCCATCGAATTCCGAAGGGATTGTAAATCCCGCAATTCTATATGCCGCAAAGTTGTGTGGAGTGACCAGAATATTTAAGATTGGTGGAATTCAGGCTATTGCTGCAATGAGCGTGGGAACTGTTACTGTTCCTAAGGTGTCGAAGATATTTGGACCGGGTAACCGTTATGTAATGGCAGCAAAGCAGTTTGCTCAGAGTATGGGAGTTGCAATAGATATGCCGGCAGGACCATCGGAAGTGTTGATTATTGCAGATAAGAGTGCGGATGTGCGTTTTGTTGCCTCGGATTTGTTGTCGCAAGCAGAGCATGGAGCAGATAGTCAGGTTGTTTTGCTGACTACAAGCAGGGAGTTGTATAGTTCAATTGACGCAGAGGTGGAGCGACAGCGCAGATTATTGTCAAGGGCAGATATTGCTCAAAAGGCATTGGATAATTCGAGGGTAGTTCTTGTTGAGAGTGTTGAACGGGCTGTTAATATGTCGAATATGTATGCTCCCGAGCATCTGATAATTTGTGTTGAGGAGGTGGATAGATATTTACCTGATATTAGCAATGCCGGTTCGGTATTTATAGGCAACTACTCTCCCGAGAGTGCAGGCGACTATGCTTCGGGAACCAACCATACTTTACCCACAAGTGGTTATGCTACAGCCTATAGCGGAGTATGTTTGGATAGCTTTATGAAGAGAGTGTCGTTCCAAAGGTTGAGTGAGAGAGGTTTACAATCTTTAGGTAAAACAATAGTCATTATGGCAGAGAGCGAGCAACTTGATGCTCACGCCAATGCTGTAAAAATTCGTTTGGGTTATGAGTAAATTTGATATATCACAAAATATTAGGGCAAACATAGCGGCCTTAAGCCCATATAGTTGTGCACGTGATGAGTTTGATGGTTTCGATGCCCTCTTTCTTGATGCCAATGAGAATCCATACGATAGCGGATACAACCGTTATCCCGATCCTCGTCAAAGAGAGTTAAAAGCACGCCTTGCAGAGATTAAGGGTGTGGCTGCTGAGCGGATGGTTATAGGTAATGGTAGCGATGAGATTATCGATATGTTGATTCGCTCTATTTGCGAGCCGGGTTGTGATTCTATTGCAGTTTTTGAACCAGGTTACTCAATGTATAAGGTGTGTGCGGATATTAACAATGTAGGGGTTTACTCTTTGAGCCTGAATCAAGAGTTCCTGCCTGATTGGGAGGCACTTGGGGCTGCATTGTTGATAGATTCAAACATAAAGATAGTATTTATATGTACTCCCAATAATCCAATTGGCAAGTCAGTTCCTTTGACACAGATTGTTGAGTTGTGTAACAGCTTTAATGGTTGGGTGGTTGTCGATGAGGCCTATATCGATTTTGCAGAGCAGGCCTCTATGAGCTGTTATCTGGATAAGTTCAAGAATCTGGTTGTGATGCAAACTCTTTCCAAGGCTTGGGGAATGGCTGGATTGCGTTTGGGAATCTGTATGGCCGATGAGGAGTTGGTTGATGTACTGAATAAGGTTAAATATCCATATAACGTTAACTGTATCAGTCAGAAAATAGCATTGGACTTGCTCTCGAATGTTGAGAGTTTTGAGGCGAGGGTGCAGCAGGTCAAGTCTGAGCGAAGCCGTTTGGCTCAACTCTTTATTGAGAGGGGCTATTTCGATAAGGTTTGGGAGTTTGATGGAAACTTTTTGTTGGTTTCGTTGCCCCGATTCTCGGAGTTGTACGGCTATTTGGCTGAGAGGGGAGTTGTGGTGCGCAAGCGAGATATTCCGCCATTGATTCCAAACTCATTGAGAATTACAATTGGAACTCCGCTACAGAACGAGGTTTTGGTTGAGTTGATTGATAACTTTATGAATGGTGATGTGCTATGAGAAAGATACTTTTTATTGACCGCGATGGCACGTTGATTGTTGAGCCACCGGTAACGTATCAGGTGGATAGTTTGGAGCAGCTGGAGTTCTTGCCGGGTGTTATAGGTGCGTTAAGCCGAGTTTTGTCACAGAGCGATTATGAACTTGTTATGGTTACAAACCAAGATGGTTTGGGAACTGAGGTATATCCAGAAGAGAATTTCAATACTGTTCAGAAGAGTATGCTTCAGACCTTTGCAGGCGAGGGAGTTACCTTTAAAGAGATATTGATAGACAGAACATTCCCGGAGCAGAATTCTCCTACCAGAAAACCAAAGACTGGTTTGGTTGAGAAGTATATGAATGAGACTCTTGATTATGCAAACTCATACGTAATTGGAGATAGGATGAGCGATATGCAGTTAGCCAAGAATATGGGTATCAGGGGAATCTATATGGGTAGTGAGGAGCCCTCGCCCGAAATGGATATAGCTCTAAAGAGTTGTAGTTGGGCAGAGATCGAGCGTTTCTTGATGCGGGGAGCACGAAGGGCAGTTGTTGAGCGTGCAACTAAAGAGACCCAGATTTGCATTGAGGTTGATTTGAATGGAACAGGCAAAGGCAAGATTGATACCGGTTTGAAGTTTTTCGACCACATGCTGGAGCAAATCCCACGCCATGGAGGTATCGATGTGAATATCAAGGTTAAAGGTGATTTGGAGGTTGATGAACACCACACTATCGAGGATACGGGAATTGCTCTTGGAGAGTGTTTTAAGAGAGCCTTGGGGTCGAAACGCGGAGTGGAGCGATATGGTTTTGCTCTTCCGATGGACGAGGCTGAGGCACAGGTTCTTCTCGATTTCGGAGGTCGATACGAGTTGGTTTGGAGTGTAGAATTACAGCGTGAGTATGTGGGCGATTTCCCTACCGAAATGTTGAAGCACTTCTTCTCGGCTTTTGGCCAGGCGTGTGGTTGCAATTTGAATATCAAGGCGCAAGGCGAGAATACTCACCATATTATCGAGGCGGTGTTTAAGGCCTTTGCGCGAGCCATTAAGCAGGCTGTCAGGGTAACGGGAACAGAAATTCCATCATCAAAAGGGGTGTTGTAGGTATGAAGGTTACAATTATAGATTACGGAGCAGGAAACATTTTTTCCGTGCAGAGCGCTCTTCGCAGGCTGGGAGTTGAGCCTATTCTAACTGATGATAAGGCTACACTCTTTACTGCCGATAAGATAATTCTTCCCGGAGTGGGCGAGGCTGCATACGCAATGGAGCAGCTTAGAAAAAGAGATTTGGTTGAGTTTATTCCAACTCTCACACAACCATTAATGGGTATATGTTTGGGAATGCAACTCCTTTGTAACCATACCGATGAGGGCAATGTTGAGTGTTTGGGAATTATTCCTACAAATGTGAAGCGTTTTCCGAGTGATGCGGGAGTTAAGATCCCTCATGTGGGGTGGAACTCAATAAGCGGAGTAACCTCGCCTATAATGGAAGGGGTAGAGAGTGGTTCATACCTCTACTTTGTTCACTCCTATTATGCAGAGTTATGCGAATGGAGTATTGCTGAGTGTAATTATGCCTTGCCATTCGCGGCTGCATTGGGTAAGGATAACTTTTATGGTTGCCAATTTCACCCTGAAAAATCGGCTCTGGTTGGCGAAAAAATATTAGATAACTTTTTAAAACTAACAATATGATTATTATTCCGGCTATAGACATTATTGATGGCAAATGTGTACGTTTGTCTCAGGGTAATTATGACAGTTGTAAGGTCTATTCAGATAGTCCTGTTCAAGTAGCAAAGGCGTATGAGCAGGCAGGTTTTTCACGTTTGCATGTGGTTGATCTGGATGGAGCGAAGTGGAGCAGTTCTATAAATTCAGAAACTCTTCAGGCAATCACATCGGCCACAAAGTTGAAGGTAGATTTTGGAGGTGGAATTAAGAGCCACGGCGATATTGCGCGTGCCTTTGAGTTTGGTGCAAGGTATGTATGTGTGGGAACCATCGCCCGTAAAAATCCTGAAATTGTAAAGGAGTGGCTTGAGCGTTATGGCGCAGAGAAGATTATTTTGAGTGCCGATCTTCGCGATGGCATGATTGCTGTAAATGGTTGGAAAGAGGTTACCGATATAACAATCCATGAGTTGTTGGATATATATGGTGGTAAGATTCAGAATATGATGTGCACCGACATCAGTCGAGATGGGATGTTGCAGGGTGCTGCGGTAGAGTTGTATGAGGATTTGGTAAAGCGTTATCCCAATATGAATATTATTGCATCGGGAGGAGTGGGAACTCTTGACGATATTCGCAGAATTGCCGATACAGGTGTACAAGGAGCTGTGGTTGGTAAAGCAATTTATGAAGGTAAGATAACCCTTGAAGAGTTGGCAGATTTGCAAAACGCATTGTTGTAGTTATGGCATTGGCTAAGAGAATAATTCCTTGTTTGGATGTAAAGGATGGCCGCTGTGTGAAGGGGGTGAATTTTCAGAATCTGGTAGATGCAGGTGATATAGTTGAGCTTGCAACCCGTTACTCTGAACAGGGGGCTGACGAGTTGGTCTTTCTGGATATTACCGCTTCGTACGATAAGCGAGAAACCGAGCAGAGCTGGGTAAGAAGTGTTGCAGAGGTTTTGAATATTCCATTTACTGTAGGAGGAGGAATCAGTTCCGAGAAACAGGTTGAACTTCTATTAAAGCAAGGAGCAGACAAGGTCTCGGTAAATAGTGCGGCTATTCGCAATCCGGAGTTGATTACACGTATAGCCAAGGAGTTCGGTTCGCAGTGTGTTGTTGTGGCTATTGATGCAAAGCGTGAGGATAAGCCATTTGGTACATACCGGGCCGGAGATTGGCAATTATACGTACAAGGAGGCAGAAAGCCGGTGGGTATGGAGTTGATGAGTTGGGCTAAACAGGCTGAAGAGCTTGGGGCAGGCGAGATTCTCTTCACCTCAATGGATCACGATGGAACCAACAATGGATTTGCCATTGAGCAGTATGACCGTTTGTCAAACTCCTTGAGCATTCCGATAATTGCATCGGGGGGAGCCGGTTCTGCGCAACATATTGTGGAGCTGTTCCAAAATAGTGGAGCAGATGCTGCTTTGGCTGCCGGAATTTTCCACAGGGGCGAGGTTACAATTGCCCAGGTAAAGCAGTTAATGATAAACGCAGGTATTTATGCAAGATTTTAATATATAGGTTTGTCATGGTTCCGCCGAAACAAGTTTCGGCTCCATCCCTCCCACGCCTGCGGCGCGGGCCCCTCCCGTTCACTTGACACGGGCGTCAAGCCATTTAAACCTATATATCAATATCTTGCGATGTAATAATAAAGTAAAAATAGAATATGATATGATACAGATTGATGAATTGAAATTTGATGAGCAGGGATTGATTCCTGCAATAGTTCAGGATAGCACAACGCAGGTGGTGTTGATGCAGGCATATATGAATAGGGAGTCATTGGCAAAAACCATTGAGAGTGGTAAGGTTACATTCTGGAGCCGTTCACGTCAAAAGTTATGGACAAAGGGCGAGGAGAGTGGTAACTTTTTGAACCTTGTTGATATACTTGCCGATTGTGATAAGGATTCACTATTGGTTAAAGCAGAGCCTATGGGACCAACATGTCACACCGGTGCAGATACATGCTGGGGCGAGGTGAATCGTGAAAAGGATTTCTTGCTCTTTTTGGAGCGTTATTTGGAGAAACGTAAAAATGACTCTCCCGAGGTTTCATATACCGCTCGTTTAATCAGTCGCGGAATTAACAAGGTTGCCCAAAAGGTGGGCGAGGAGGCTGTTGAGGTTGTAATCGAGGCAAAGGATAATAATGAAGAGCTATTTTTGGGCGAGGCTGCTGACTTGATGTATCACTACCTCGTACTGCTTCAAGCCAAGGGTTACCACCTTGCCGACGTGTGCAAAGTGCTTGAGTCGCGCCACAAATAATTTCAATTTTGATTATTTGTGAAAATTATATAATTTTAAGAGCCTGTTTTGAGTGAGTCAAGGCAGGCTCTCAATTTTATAGTCGATAATATTTAACGTTATGGCAAAAGATAAGAGTAAGAAGTACAAGTGGGAGTTTGTCAATATTGGCGGAGCTTCACGAGTAAAGATTAGCAAGGGCGAGGATATTGCGCACCTTGATGAATTGGACCCAAAGATGTGGACAGTGCTTTCATGTCCTGTAAGCGGTTTGGAGATAGATGAGAAGAGCTTGAAGTACATGGATTGCGATGGCGACGGAAAGCTTCGTATTAACGATGTTGTGGCTGTTGCAAAGTGGATTACCTCAGTATTAAAGGATAAGGATATATTGTTAAAAGGATCCGACACCATAGATATTGAGCAGATAAACACCGAGAATGCCAATGGCGCTAAATTATATGGTGCGGCAAAGCAGATTCTTGAGAATTTGGGTAAAGAGGGTAGTGTAATCTCGATTGCCGATACAGCCGATATGACTGCAATATTTGCCAAGACACGTTTCAATGGCGACGGAATCATAACCGAGGCCTCGTCCGATAACGAGCAGGATAAAGCAGCTATAGTTGCAGCTATAACAGCTACAGGAGGCGTTTTGGACAGAAGCGGAGTTCAAGGTATTAATGCAGAGCAGGTAGAGGCTTTTTATAAGAGTCTGGCTGATTATATAGCATGGAGTGAGGCTGCTGTAGAGGCTCCATTCGGAGCAGATACCGATAGTGTGATATCTGCATATAACGCTCTTGATGCAAAGGTAAAAGATTACTTTATGCGTGCAGAGTTGGCCTCGTTCTCGCCCGATAGTACTGCATCATTGGATGTTCAAACCTCTCGAATTGAATCAATCAGTGCCGAGAACCTGGTTGGTAAGACCGAAGAGATTGCTGCATATCCGTTGGCAAGAATTACAGGTAAGGGAGAGTTGGATTTGAGTGCGCCAATAAACCCTGTATGGGCAGCTCAATTTAATGTTGTTAAGGCAGTTATTGAGCCTACTGTAAAGAGTATAACATTGGCAGACTGGAGTGCAATTGGAGCTAAGTTTGCTGCATATACAGCGTGGAAGGGTGCAAAGGCTGGTGCCTCTGTGGAGCAGTTTGGTTTAGATGCAGTTAAGACATTCATTGAGCAGGATAGAAAGGCATCTCTTTTGGAGTTGGTTGCTCAGGATGCTGCATTGAAGGATAAATCGGACAGTATAGATATGGTTGACCGTTTCTTGCATATTGTGCGGGACTTCTATAAACTTTTGAGAAACTTTGTTACCCTGCATGATTTCTATACCAAGAAAAAGGATGTAAAGGCAATATTCCAATCTGGTAGATTGATTGTAGATCAGCGCGAGTGTCGTTTCTGTATGAAGGTTACCGATATGGCCAAACATAACGCTTCGGCAGCTACAAGTGGAATGTATCTGCTCTATTGTGACTGTACAACCAAGAGTGTTGCAGGTAAGTTGCAGATTGTGGCGGCTATTACTGTAGGAGATATTGGTAATTTGATAGTAGGAAAAAATGCTGTTTATTATGATAATGCAGGTGTTGAGTGGGATGCAGTAATCACTAAGATTGTGGATAACCCGATCAGTGTAGCACAGGCATTCTGGTCTCCATATCGTAGAATGGCAACAGCTGTTGAGAATCTGATAAATAAGAGTGCAGCCGATAAAGATGCCAAGATGATGGCAAAGGCTACAGCAAGTATTAATGCTGCTCCAGCAGCGGCAACAACAGCCGGCCCAGATGGTAAACCAGTTGCTCCTGCAGCTCCACCATTCGATATTGCTAAGTTCGCCGGAATTTTTGCTGCCATCGGCTTGGCTTTAGGTGCTATAGGTACAGCACTTTCAGGAATATTTGATACCCTGAAAACATACTCTTGGTGGCAGATTCTATTAGTAATTGTAGGTATTCTAATGTTGATATCAGGTCCGGCAATGGTTATGGCCTGGATGAAGTTGCGCAGAAGAAATATTGCTCCACTATTGAATGCCAATGGATGGGCGGTAAATGCAAACTCAAAGATCAGTATCCCATTTGGAGAGACTCTTACTGATTTACCGAAGTATCCTAAGTTGAAGCTAAAGGATCCATACAAAAAGAAAATGCCTGTATGGAAGAAGGTGGTAATAACCTTGGGAGCTCTGGTTGTTATATTTGCAACTCTATGGTTAACAAATGTGTTATCACTTGTAAATCTAAACTCTCCTCTAAAGTGTTTTGACAAAACCGAGAGTGTTGAGGATGTTGCTCCTGTGGATAGTCTGACAATCGATGTTGTCACTCCTGAGCAGGTATCGGCTCCGGCAGCAGAGTAGAATGAATATGGTTCTTGCATATACAATCAGGGGCGGCCTTTCGGTCGCCCCTGATTATATAAAGCTCTTATAAAAGATCTTTCTTCAGATTTGCCGATTCAATAACGGCATTTAAATCCTCTTCGGTAACATTCTCTGCGTGTTCAATAAAGAATGCAAACGCTTTGGCAATATTCCCCTCAAAGAACGTATCCACTATTCTGCCCATAAATACAGGAACATAATCCCTTTTATTTACAATGGCATAGTAACAGTAGTTTCTGCCTATAGTTCTGTAGGAAATCAACTTCTTCTCATAGAGCACTCTTAGTACTGTAGCTATGGTATTGGGAGCCGGTTTAGGGCTGGCAATATATTCACGAATTTCGTTAGCCATTGCCTCGCCTCTACTCCATAGCACCTGCATAACCATACTCTCGGTACGAGTTAACTCTTTAATCTCTCTCTTCTCCATTACCTTTCTTTAATGATACCGAGTCGGTTAATACTGAGCAGTGATATCCCATACAAAGGCACGGATACCATTCTCTTTATTAACATTATCAAGCTTCTCAACATATTTGAGAAGTAGTGGAACCATAGCCTCGTCAACAATAGTTAGGATAGATGAGTTCATCTCAGGCCAAGCGTGAGAACCCATTCTGGGTTCTCCGCCGTTTGTACCTGCTCCGTGTACCAATGGCCACTGTGTATATCCTGATATCTTTAGCTCGCTAAGTATAAACTCTACACGCTCTGTAAGCGCCTGGTTAAATACTATAAAAACAGCTTTCATCATAGCTTAAATTATTTATTTAGTTTTGGAAGATCACGTTCTGCATCGAAATCACTCATGAAGGCGTACTGTTTCTTCAAATCTTTCTTCTTGTTGCGGCTTCCGCTCTTATCCATAGATGCATATACAACAGGAATAATCAACATAGTGATAATAGTACTGAATACCATACCTCCGATAACGGCAACTCCCATAGGACGCCATGTCTCTGCTCCCTCTCCCTGACTGAATGCCATTGGCACCATACCAAGAATTGTTGTAAGCGAGGTCATAAGTACCGGTCTTAGACGTGAACGACATGACAATGCGATTGCCTCGTACAATTTAACTCCACGTTCACGCATCAAGTTGATGTAGTCGATAAGCACAATACCATTCTTTGTTACGATACCAACCAACATAACGGCACCAAGTGCGGCAACGATACTCAAACTTGAGTTTGTCATCAGCAATGCCAGAATAACTCCACTGAATGCGAATGGAATTGATAGCATGATGATGAATGGCATCTTGTATGACTCAAACTCAGCAGCCATTACAATGTAAACCAACATCAATGATAATGCCAACAACATAAACAATGACTCAAATGACTCCTGTTGATCCTCGTATGAACCTCCAACATATACAGTTATATCACTTGGAATCTCGGTCTCATTAATAATCTGTTGCATCTGCTCTGCAATAGTTCCCATTGAAGCTCCCATTGCAGGGGTTACAGTTACAGACAAGTAACGCTGTTTTGTCTTACGCTCAATGTTAGGTGGTGAGAAGAACTCCTTAATCTCTCCAAGCTCTTTCAAACGAACCTTGTTTCCACGTGCATCGTTGATGATGATATTCTCAACATCAGTGATTGATGCGCGGAAATCCTCTTGAAGACGTACAATGATATCATACTCCTCTCCATCCTCTTTGAACTTAGCGTTACGGTAACCGTAAATTCTGTTTCTCAATTGAGCTCCTACAGCACTTGCACTCAATCCATGACGAGCCAATTTATCGCGGTCCGGGATGAATTGCAACTCAGCCTTATCATCGTCACGGCTAATGTTGATATCCTCAGCTCCCTCAATGCTCTTAGCCTTCTCAGCCAACTCTGCAGCCAACAAACTTGTTGCAGAGAAGTCATGTCCTACAATCTCGAATGTAACGTTGTTGCTACCCATAGATCCTCCTCCAGAGGTTGATACTGTATATACAAGCACCTCGGGGAATCTCTTCAGGATATTACGTACCTGATCTGCAATCTGGAATACATCGCGATCACGATCAGCAATATCTACGACTCTGATACGCATGTTGGCTACGTTTGTACCTGTGGTACTCATCATAGATGCGAACGATGCAGTCTCCTCGCTACCATAACTTAGGTTCAGGATACGAATCTCAGGAACCTCCGCACGAATAACAGAGTCAATCTCAAGAGCAATCTTCTTGGTAAGCTCAACCTTCTGACCAGTCTGCATCTTAATGAATACATTCATGTTACTCTGGTCATTCTGTGGCATAAAGTCGGTCTCGATAAACTTTGACAATCCGCATGAGCCAACGAATACCAATGTCATTGAGGTGATAACAACAGTCTTATGGTTCAAGCACCAACGAACAAGTTTCTCGTACCAGTTGTCAAGTTTGTCAAGGTTTTTTGTAGTAAATGTGTACCAACTGAATTTGCTCTGTGCAAGTTTTACTGGATCATACATGTGCATCAACTGTGAACACAACATCGGTGTAAGTGAGATAGCTGTAACAGTAGAAGTACATACAGTGATACATACAATCCAACCCAACTGCTTGAACAGAATACCTGTCATTCCCGTAACCAATGTCAATGGGAAGAATACGGCTACGGTAACAAGTGTTGTTACGATAACTGATACCCACACCTCGTTGGTTCCATATTTTGCAGCCTCTTTTGGATGGCTACCACGCTCAATGTGTTTGGTGATGTTCTCAAGTACAACGATAGCATCGTCCACAACCATACCAATCGCAATTGATAATGAGGTCAGTGATATGATGTTCAATGACTCTCCGGTAGCAAGCAAATAGATGAATGCCACAATCAAAGAGATAGGAATTGTCAATGCAATGATAAAGGTTGCTCTCCAACGTCCAAGGAAGAAGAACACTACAAGGACAACGAAGATCAAAGCATACATCAAAGTCTCCTGAAGGTTGTTGATTGACTTGACAATGAAGTCTGAGTTATCTGAGATAATCTCAAAGTGAACATCCGATGGAAGATCCTTCTGGCACTCTGCCAAAATGGCCTTTGCCTCCTCAGCAACCTGCACAGCATTAGCGTCAGACTGTTTTGAAATCAACAGAACAGCTCCATCGCCTCGCTCAACCAATGACTCAAGTGTAATATCCTTAATAGTGTCACGAACTTGTGCGACATCTTTTAAGAAGACTGTTTTTCCATTTGATACTCCAAGGGGAATATTGGCAATCTCCTCACTCTCCTCGAACTCTCCCTCAACACGCATTGAGTAGTCCATTTGAGTCATCTTAACGTTTCCTGAAGATACGTTCATGTTCTCGGCAAGGATGGCATTACCTATTCCCTCGATTGTCAAGTTGTATGCATCAAGCATAATAGGATTAAGATCCACATACACTACGCGCTCAGGAACTCCTGAAAGTGTTACCGATGCAACACCGTCAATCTGGTTCATACGGGTAACAACCTTATCGTCGATAATTTTGTTCAATCCGGGGTATGACTCCTCTGCGGTTACTGCATAGATAAGAATAGGCATCATAGAGGTGTTGAAACGCATGATGGTAGGACGATCAATATCCTCGGGTAGTAACGAGATACACTGATCCACCGCGTCACGAACATCATTCGAGGCCTCGTCCAGATTTGCCTCCCACTCAAACTCAAGGGTAATTACGGCAAGGTTCTCGTATGATTTAGATGTAAGCTCCTTAAGATCGTCAACCGAGTTTAGTCGGTCTTCAAGGATTTTAGTAACATTCTCCTCAATATCGGTAGCGTTAGCTCCGGGATAGGTTGCCATTACTGTAATGTATGGCGGATCCATCTTCGGCATCAAATCTACCGGCAATTGTATGTATGAGAAAACTCCTAACACCAGGATGGCAACGAATATCATCAAGGTGGTAATAGGTTTTTCTACCGCTGATTTATAAATACTCATAGTTAAAATCTATTCAGATTATTCAACAACACTCACTTTTGATCCATCAACCAATTTTGCCTGACCTGCAGTAATAAGGCGTGTGCCCTTCTTGATCTGGTCGCTTATAAGTTCAACCTGATCCTCAAAGCGCTTTCCTAACTGAACGTCCACTCGTTTTGCAACGCCATTCTCCTCAACGAATACATATCTGTTGTTAGCACCCTGCAATTTCAATACGGCAAGAGCAGGAACAACAACCGAAGTTGTCTCACCAATGAAGAAGTTGATGCTTCCGTACATTCCCGGACGTAGTGCCTCGTCTGCATTTGGAATCTTAACCTCTACTGTAAATGTACGAGATTGAGGATCGATTGTAGGATAAACAATACTTACGGTTCCCTCAAAAACTCTGTCGGGGTAGATATTTGTGGTAAGCTCTACCTTTGTTCCCTTCTTAATTGTGGTGAAATATTGCTCTGAAATGGTTACGTATGCCTTAAGAGCATCAATCTTCTCCAATGATACGATAGATGGTTTGCTTGCGCCTCCGAATGCACCTCCATTATATAGCTCCTTATCCTCGAAATATTTTCCGGTAATAATTCCGTTAAATGGAGCAATCATCTTTGTATTCTCTTTAAGGAAATCGAAGTTTGATTTAGCAACCTCGTATGCTGTAACAGCAGCATCATAATTCTGCTTTGAGATACTTCCAGTCTCGTTCAATTTTACTGCACGGTTGTACTCAGCCTCAATATTCTTTAACTGAACCTCTGCCTGATACAGATTTGTAGGGTCCATCTCTACAAGCAGGTCTCCCTTCTTAACGCGGTCACCAACCTCAACATAGATTCTTCCGATACGACCTACAGTTGCAGGAGCATAGAAAACCTGCTCGTCTGCCACAAGGTTTGCCTTGTACTCTAGTGTTTTTGCAATAGTCTGCTCGTCAAGAACAGTTACCCTTACAGGGCGAGCCTCCTCAACAGTGGTTTTTGTCTCTTTGTCAGAGCAACCCACGATAGTTGCCAATGCGATAGCTGATAAAATTAGCTGTTTCATTATTATTTATATTATTAATTATTATTTGCTTATAGTGAATTGTGAAGTTTCTGAAGCTCTATCTGTGCATTCAACAGAGTCAAAACAGCTGTTGTATAGTTTGTCTGAGCATTCAGGAAGTTTGTGTTTGCCTGAGTAAGCTCCAAACTTGATATAACTCCTTGATCATATTTGTTTCTGTAGTTGTTCAGCACCTTTTCAGATACTTCAAGGTTGCTCTTTTGCAACTGGTAGTTCTCAATAGCATTTCTCAGATTGAACTTATATTGAACCTCCTGCATATTCAGGTTATCCTCAAGCTGCTCACGATTCAAACGAATTTTATCCATGTTGATCTTCTGCATCTCAAGGCTTGATTTTCTGCTTAAACCTGAGAAGATAGGGAAACTTAGATTGATAGCACCAGAGTGGCTTGGAGACATACTGAATGATGGCTCAACAATCTTCTCCAGATATGAGTATCTTGCAGAAATTGTTGGGGCAAAACTCCACTTCTCGATGCTGACCATCTTCTCTTGAAGTTTCTCCTGACTAAGCATCTGCTTGTAGTTTATATTCTGATTAATATCAAACTGCTCAGTTACCAATGAGCTGTATTGGTCGCTGTTGATCATATTGTCAATATTGTCGGTCAAAGTGATTTGAGAGTTAACAGGCAGACCCATCTGAATCTTTAACAGATTTGTATTAACCTCTGTATTTCTTTGAACAGAGAACATATTGTTACGAAGTTGGTTTACAGTAACTCTGATCTGGTCAACATCGGTAACCTCGACAACACCCTGTGCATACATGTTCTCGGTATGCTGGCGAATAACCTCCATATCTGCCAGGTTGTTTTCAAGGATGGCTCCCATTCTTTGATAAGCCAATATTGTATAGTATAGAGTGTGGATAGTTGAACGGATCTCCAAATCAGTGGCCTCAACTCCTAACTCAGAAATTTGGCGAGCAATCTTTGCAGTTTGGACTCCTACAATCCACTGTCCGCTGAATAGTAGTTGTGATGCAGTTGCTGTGAATGCCAACTGATCTTCCATTTTAATGGCATTTCCACCAAAGTTCATTTCGTAACCAAAGTTGGTGCTATAGTCCAACGTGGTGTTGATTTGTGGCAATCCCTGTGAGATGGCCTGGGTAATCTGCTTACGCTTGTACTCAACATCCATTTCAGATGTTTTGAGTGTTCTGTTGTACTCGATAGCATACTCAACGGCTTCGTTTAATGAGAACTCTGTGGGAGTCTCCTTCTCTTGTGCCGAAGTTGAGAATCCTGCAACGAGTATTGCTGCGATAATTAGAAATCTTTTCTTCATACAGTTATCTATTATTTTTGTTTATTGTTTCAAACTCTGTAAGTCCCTCGGGGGTTGCAATACTATAGACAAGATTGTCAAGTAATACCGAACTGATCTTTTTCTGTTGAGACTTAGGAAGATCGGCGAGGGCCTGTTCCTGAAGTTCCGGATCTTTTAACGATGTCATTACATAGGTAATCAACCAGATTTGTACCTTAATGTTCTCGTTTTCTTTAAAGACCCCCTCCTTTATACCCTTATCTATTGTGTGGCTCAATATGGTATTAAAGAAATTCTGGTGCTGAATATTGATCTGATCATAAATTGCAGGGTGGAACTTCTTTATATCATAGAAAATTGCCGGAATATTGTAGTTTGTAGAGTCGTGTTGGATACGCTGCTTAATGGCATGCAGCACAACAAGAGCTCTCTCCTGTTCAATTGCATTGATAACCTTTTCCTGAAAATCCGGACTTGCGATCCATGCCATGCATTGTAAAACAATATCCTCCTTGTTCTTGAAATGTTGATATAGCGTCTTTTTGGAAATATGCAACGCTGAAGCTATATCATCCATTGAGGTGCTTCGTAGCCCTCGCTTGATGAACAGCTCCCATATAATTCTAAGCCAACTCTCCTTAATCTCTTCGATACTCATCTCCCTCTTTTTCTTTGGAAACGTTTTTACCTTGTTTCGTTTCCAAGTGCGTGCAAAAGTACTTATTTTATGCGGACTTTCGTGTTTACAAAAGTTAAAAGTTATAAAATTTTAACCGAAAACGATTACGGCTTTAATAAATTGGATAAATAGTAGGGGGTGTGTCTGCTGAAACCGCCCTAAAATAATTTTTTAATGCGGGATACATACTTATTAGGAATTGATTTATCTTTGTAGATATGATAGATGAGGTAACAAAACAACGGATTATCGATAGTGCGGATATATACGAGGTTGTATCGGATTATGTCGCATTGAAGAAGCGTGGTGTAAACTATGTTGGTTGTTGCCCATTTCATAATGAGAAGACAGGTTCTTTTACCGTTTCGCCGTCGAAGGGTATATTCAAGTGTTTCGGTTGTGGAAAAGGTGGTGATGTGGTTCATTTTATTATGGAACATGACCAGCTCAACTATTACGATGCCCTGCGTAAGCTTGCAGCTCGATACAATATAAAGATTGAGGAGCGTGAGTTGTCTGCCAAGGAGATGCAGCAGCGCAGCGAGCGAGACGGAATGCTTACTCTGAATACCTTTGCCCAAAAGTTTTTTGCAGAGCAGCTGGTTCATAGTGATGAGGGACGCTCGGTAGGCCTCTCATATCTTAAGAACAGGGGAATGGATCTCGATACAATTGAGAGGTTTGGTTTGGGATATAATCCCGGGGGATGGGATAAATTGACTCAGGCTGCAATAGCTGCTGGATATAAAAAGGAGTTTCTTTTAAAGACCGGATTATCTACAGAGACGCAAAAGGGAACCCTTGTGGATCGTTTTCACGATAGGGTGATGTTCCCAATCAAGGACTCTTCTGGCAAGGTTATCGCTTTTGGGGGCAGAATTATGACTGCCGACAAAAAGGCTGCAAAGTATCAAAACTCTCCGGAGTCGGATATCTATCACAAGAAGATGACTCTCTATGGAATAGATGTAGCGCGGGCTGAGGCTGTGCGTGCTGATAAGTGTTACCTTGTGGAGGGGTATTTCGATGTTATATCGATGTACATGAAGGGAGTCAAAAATGTTGTGGCATCGTCAGGCACTTCATTGACCGTTGAGCAGATACATCTGTTAAGACGCATCACTCCAAATGTAACAGTAATGTACGATGGTGATTCTGCCGGAATACATGCAGCCCTTCGCGGTATAGATTTGTTGCTGAAAGAGGGGTTAAATGTAAGGGTTGTACTTATGCCGGACGGCGAGGATCCCGACTCGTTTGCCCAAAATCATACTGCAGATGAGATAACTGAATTTATATCGGAACGTGAAACGGACTTCATAACCTTTAAGACCGATATGTTACTGAGGGAGGCTGGTCGTGATCCTATTGAGCGTTCAAGGGCTATACAGGACATTATTCGTACAATTTCATTGGTCCCGGACCATATTACCCGTGCGGTATATGCCCATAGATGTGCCGAGATTATGAAGATTTCGGAGCAGGATATAAATATAGGGGTGGCAAGATTGCTGAAGATGAGTACGGGCGAGGCCTCGCCCGTCAAAAGAGAGCCTAAACCTATACCGGTGAGTGAGTCTCCTGTAAATGATGATAATCCGAAAGGAGCATCACTCGAGACTCTGTGCAGATACGAGGAGAGTGAGTTGTTAAAGGCTCTTTTTGTGTATGGCAATCGTAAAATGACGCTTGAGAACAATACTATTTTGGTGTCAAAATACATTATAAATGATTTGAAGGGTGATGACTTGCTCTTCTATAATCCCTTCTATCAGAAAATAATGGAGGAGTATGATCTACATGCCGATGAGGATGAATTTGATGCTGTCAAGTATTTTGCAAATAGCGAGGATGGCGAGATAGTCTCAATTATTGCTGATTTGCTGAGCGATAAATATGAGTTGGAGCGGATATGGTTCAAAAAGGATGAGCAGGAGAAGAAGTTTATACCTCCAGAAGGTATTGAGAATTCTCCATCGCTACTTGCCGAACATATTGTCAAGCTGTTGAATAACTTTAAGTTTAAACGTGTAACAATAAAAATCAAGCAGATTGAGCGTAAAATTTCTGATTTGAGTAAGGAGGGAAATTCTGCACATGTTGAGATGCTTGAGTGGATGAAGAGGTTAATGTTGTTAAACGAGGTTAAGGCGGCATTGGTGGTTGCAATGAAACGCTCTGCGGTACAGTAGGTAGCAGGTAGTAGAATTGAGTTCCCGGGAAGCAATAGTTAATAATTTATATAATACATCTTAGTTATGGAGGCTAATCGAATAACTAAAATTACTATAAGTAATATCTGGAACAGATACAATCTGGAGTGGACTGATTTACATCCCGACGTAAATATTGTTGTAGGTATCAATGGTAGTGGCAAGACTACAATATTTAAAATAATTGATGCTGTAATGAGGGCTGATATCAAAGCATTAAAGGGCTTTGGGGTAAATGTTGTGATTGATTTTGAGGGGCATAACTCGGTAGTCTATACACCTAAAACAACTCTTATTGATCTAAAGCGTCAGTTAGCCGGTATTAATTATTGCAAGATATCTACATTCGATGTTCCCCTTCGTGACCGTAGTGTCAATAGCAAAAATTTTAGCCAGTTGTATAGTCAGTTATACAATCTGGTATATGATATAGCTGGCGAGGAGTCGTCATTATCAGATTACAGATTGATGGCGACAAACTATCCTGAGAAAGCAGACCATATAAACAAGCGAATCCAGGCGTTCTTTGCCACTGTTGACAGGCTTTTTGAAGGAACCGGTAAGACGATCTCAATTAACAGGCAAAACAATCGCCTTGTCTTTAATGATGATGGCGATATAATTGAGTTGCATCAACTCTCTTCTGGTGAGAAACAGTTACTCTTGGTATTGTTGAAGGTCTTTCTGATGGATGAAGTACCATACATTTTGTTAATGGACGAGCCGGAGATATCGTTGCACATTGAGTGGCAACATCGTTTCTTTGAAGAGATACGTCTTCTTAATCCTAATACGCAGATAATTACATCGACCCACTCCCCGAGTATTTTTGCAGATGGGTGGGGAGATAAACTTATCTTTATAAGTGATATGTTTTCATTGAAACAGTAGATTGTAATTATAGTATGTTTGTTAAGCCTGAAATATCGAAGGAGAGACGTGAAGCCTTTTACTCTTCTGCTGCATCACGCTTCGCGATGGATGCGAAGATGTTGCGATGCAGGGCCTCTGTGCATGTCGAGAATAAGGATGACATCATATTTTGGGAGCATGTTTTCAGAAAGATTTTGCCTAAGGAGAAGTTCCATTTTATTAGTGGTTCACGAAATGAGTATGGCAATGAGACTTCGGGAGTTACCCAGTGTTTGAAGTATTTTGACTATCTGAGTCCCTCATTTATAATTTGTATTGACAGTGATTATCGCTATTTAACCAGGGTAAAAAAGTTGAAAGCAAAAAATTTTGTCTTGCAGACCTATACATACTCATTTGAGAATCATCACTGTTTTGCGGAGGGTCTTGAAAGTTTTTGCTGCAGGTTGACAAACATACGTAGTTGTCCTTTTAATTTCTCTCTTTTCTGGAAGAGATTTTCCAATGCTTTATATAAACTATTTATATGGCACATATACTTTCTTAGTCACGATATTGATGAATTCCCACAGAGTGATTTTAATGATTATTTGAATATAGTGGATTGTAGCCGTCGTCATGATTTAATTCGTAGACCTGAGGAGTTGTTGAATGATTTGCATAGAAGGGCAGATATTAAGGTTGCCGAGTTCGAGGCTGCATATCCCCAGATTGATATTGATAAGTTTCGTCTACAGATAGAGGCATTGGGAGCTAATCCGAATAATCTGTATCTTTATCTTCGAGGTCATAATATTTATGATTTGACTTTAACTCTCTGTCGTGATGTTTCTCGAATGATGTTGCGACAAGCAAAGCAGAATATGCGGATCCTTGACCATATAGATTTTGAACTCCGCAGAGTCATTCATTTCGACTCATATCTCCCTATTCGTCAAATTGCAGACGATATCA
>JAGBFU010000016.1 GCA_017936285.1 Marinifilaceae bacterium
TAGGAATTAGGAATTAGGAATTAGGAAAAATCGTGCAAGCCGAACGCAGAAGGCAAATTTGTTTGCATTATGCTGAGGCGCAGCCGATTTTGCGGAAACACTTTGTGTTTGCGAATTAGGAAAAATCAGACTAGTTAGGAGTGAACAGTTAGGAGTTACAAATTGCTTGCAATTTGCTAAGCCCCCTTATTAGCGCAATGAACGTAGTGAATGTAGCGAAGGGGGTTTGGGGGTTGGTAGACAACAAATTAAAGCAAATCCACAAGATTGCAAGTTAAGAAAACTTAGCTTGGCAGATAGCCGATAAAGGTGTAGATAAGATTTGCGCAGAGTAGATTTAGTTAGGAGTGAATAGTTAGGTGTGAGGAGTTACAAATTGCTTGCGTGCAAGCCGAACGCAGAAGGCAAATTTGTTTGCATTATGCTGAACCGACGCTGCGGAGCGAATGCAGAAACCAAGTTTGCTTGGGTTATGCTGAGCCGCGAGGAGTAGAAGATGCCTTAGGCATCTTAACGGGGTTGGGGGTTGTAGAACAACAAATAATTATCGTTTGTTGGTGAAGAAGTTTTTCACAATTTCACTGCATTCATCGGATAATACGCCTGAAATAACCAGAGTCTTTGGATGGAGAATCGGGGTTGGAATTCTGGCAAAACCTCGTTTAGGATCTGAGGCTCCGTAGACAATCTTCCCAATCTGTGCCCATGCCAGAGCTCCTGCACACATTACACATGGTTCCATTGTAACGTAAATGGTGCAGTCTGTCAGATATTTGCCACCCAATTTGTTGCATGCTGCAGTGATTGCAAGAATCTCTGCGTGAGCAGTTACGTCGTTTAGACGTTCGGTTTGGTTGTGTGCACGTGCAACAATTTTGCCCTGACAGGTAATAATTGCGCCAACAGGAATCTCGCCCTCTTGCTCTGCAATTTTGGCCTCGCGCAAGGCTTTTTTCATAAACTCAATATCTTGCTGCTCTATCTTCATGATGCAAGTTTAGCTATTTTCTTTTAAATTCTTGAAAACTAAAGAAATTCTTTTTAACTTTAACCTTTGAAATTTTTCAAAAGATTATTATTAATTTTTAATTATACGAAAATGCAAACTATTGACAATTACAACTTTGCCGGTAAAAAGGCAATTGTTCGCGTTGATTTCAACGTGCCTTTGAATGAGGAGGGAAAGATTACCGATGATACTCGTATTCGCGGAGCTCTTCCTACATTGAAGAAAGTTTTGGCTGATGGTGGTACCTTGATTATCATGTCACACATGGGTAAGCCAAAGGGAAAGGTGAATGCTAAGTTCTCATTGAGCCAGATTGTTGAGGCTGTTTCTGAGAAGTTGGGTGTTACAGTTCAGTTCGCTCCTGATTGTGCAAAGGCTGCTGATGCAGCTGCTGCTTTACAACCAGGTGAGGTGTTGTTGTTAGAGAACCTTCGTTTCTATCCTGAGGAGGAGGGAAAACCTGTAGGTATTGACAAAGAGGATCCTGCATACGCAGATGCCAAGAAGGCTATGAAGGAGTCTCAGAAGGAGTTTGCTAAGACATTGGCTTCATATGCTGATTGTTATATCAACGACGCTTTCGGAACAGCTCACCGTCGTCACGCTTCAACAGCTGTTATTGCTGACTATTTCAACGAGGATAGCAAGATGTTGGGTTACTTGATGGAGAAAGAGGTTCAGGCTGTTGATAACATCTTGAAAGATATCAAGCGTCCATTTACAGCTATCATGGGAGGTTCTAAGGTTTCAACAAAGATTGGAATTATCGAGAACTTGATGGATAAGGTTGACAACTTGATTCTTTGTGGTGGAATGACCTATACATTTGCTAAGGCTCAGGGTGGTCAGATTGGTCGTTCAATTGTTGAGGATGACAAGTTGGAGTTGGCTTTGAATATTATGGAGCAGGCTAAGGCTAAGGGTGTAAACCTGGTTTTGGGTGTTGACTGTGTTGCTGCTGATGATTTCAGTAATGATGCAAATACTCAAGTTGTTTCTGCTATGGCTATCCCAGAGGGTTGGGAGGGCTTGGATGCAGGTCCTGAGACTCAGAAGTTGTTTGCTGCAGCTATCGAGGGTGCTAAGACAATTCTTTGGAATGGTCCTGCAGGAGTATTCGAGTTTGATAACTTCACAGCCGGTTCTCGTGCAATTGCTGAGGCTATCGGTAAGGCAACTGCCGAGGGTGCATTCTCATTGATTGGTGGAGGTGACTCTGTTGCTTGTATCAACAAGTTCGGAATGGCTGATCAGGTGTCATACATTTCAACAGGTGGTGGTGCTTTGCTTGAGGCTATCGAGGGTAAAGTTCTTCCAGGTGTTGCTGCAATCAAGGGTGAGTAATTATAAAATTACCTATAAATTTAACGGGATCTTCAAATGCGAAGGTCCCGTTAGTTTTTATAGACGGTAGATGAGTTGCTCGGTTATGGCATTGCCTTCAGTGTCAATTCCCTCGACTGTTATAGTATAGCTTTGATTGCCATCGCCTGCAGCTGTTGGAAAACCGAATGTGAAGGGGGTTTCCGAGTCAATCTTGACTGCGGGATTCCAATATCGTGTAATCTTTTCATCTTCAACTTCTCGAAGCAGAACGGGGTACACAATGTAGTTTGGCTTGTAGAAGTGTTTGTCGCTCTTTTGTGGAGCAAGCGGAACGATGGTCTGGATATTGAAATCAATTTCTACTCTCTCCGAGATAGACACTCCTGCAAAACCTACTGACTCTATGCTGTGAGCCATTCCCGGTGTACCGGAGTATGTACCTTCGGATGTTATAACTCGTGGCATATTGTTTAGTGCCGATCTGTATGTTCTGTCGTTATAACCTGCAAAGGTTGTCTGTATGGTTGCAGGTGCCTCGGATTTCTGAATTTTGCTCTTGTTGCGGTCGTATGTCATTTTGGGAGGGGTATATGTCTTTGCGTCCTCGCCTGCGATGTATATCTCGGCAGCGGTAGAGCGAACATTTCCAAATGATTTGATATCGGTCAGCCCTTGCATAAATAGCTTGCGTTCATCGTCCTGATACTTTTTCTCCTCTTCACGTCGGGCTCGCAGAGCCCCTGCTGATTGGTATGATGTCGCTTTTACCGTCTCTCCACTTACATTTACGATACCAAATGTTGATAATCGTTCACCATTATCTGCAAAGATGTAATCCTTGCCATAACGATTATAGAACTCCTCGTCCTTGTATAGTTTTGCCAGCATTGCCGGCATTACAAAGGTAGGAGTCTCAAATTGTTGTTCGTCAAGCAGGAGTTCAATGCTCTTTTTGCCTTTGGCGCTGATAGCCTGAACGGTAAAGCGGGTGCCCTCGTCAAACCATATATCCTCGTTGACAAAACGTCCCTCCTGATTGGTAGTAGTGGTTGCCATTACTCCGTTACTTCCGAAAATACGAATGGTAGCCTCTTTTGAGTTTTTGCCCAGAAAATTCTTTACATATCCGCTTAGATATTGGCCTCGTTCGACAAAGTACTTTGGTTCAGGTAATGTTTTGTGTGCAAGAATCTCCTCAATGTCAAAACGACTCCATCCTTGTGTGAGCATCAGATTGTCAAGAGCATCAATGTGCTCCTGGTCATATTTCTCAAAATAGTATCCGGCTTGCTCGATGTAGCCTGTCAGATCACTGGTCATAAGAGTGTAACTCTCAATTCCACCGCTGAACATATCAACAGCACCTTGTCCATTGTTAATGACGGATATTGAGAAATTTCCCCTGATTCTCTCCATCGTCGGCGATTTCAGATTCAAGGTAATGGTTGCTTCTGCACGTGGTGTTATCTGGGTCTCAGGGGTCTCGATCTCGATGGTGTTTCTCTCCTTTCTGCGGTTAAACCATACTCTCTCACTCTGTATCTTGCCCAATGTGTCGATCAACACAAAATGGATAACGCCTTCCGGGGCTAATCCTAACTCCAGGGTTCTGCCAATATTATCTTTTGCATTTATAACGCCCAATGGAATTCCTCGGTTGTGGATATAGAGCGACATCTTTGAGCAGTCGCCTGAGCCGAGGATATTATAGGTGATGTTTGCATCGTTGTTTGTCAGAGCAATGGCAAATGCTTTGGAGTTGGTTTTGGGTAGTGAAATTGTTTTGCTGTTACCTTCGCTATTTGTAACTACAATTTTGTATCCGTCACAATCTGTTGTATTTATAATAAAGTGGCCCATACCCAAATGGTTACTCTCAATAGATGTAATGACCTTGCCCTCTCTGTCCTCTATGTGTCCCTTGATTGGAATGCCCAAACCATCGCGTCCCACGCTCTTGAATCCTATTTTTTGGATAGTATTTGGGATGAGATACCCCCCTTCTGGGAAGAGTTGCAGGTCATATGCCAATTTGCTTCCCGGAATCCGACTATATGTCTCGAAATCCCAGCGAGCTTGATCGGTGAATTTTATCCAAATGTGGTCGGATTCAGGATCCTTTATCTCTATTTTTGCAATACCATTTATTCCTGTTGAGCTCTCCATCAGAGTGTTCTGAGGTGTCTCGCCGGGGATAATATAATGAAATGGGACGTTGTCATACTTCTCGTCAAGGTAATTGTGAAAACTTACCTTGAGGGTGCGTTTGCCACTACCGGATGAGTCAACTATCATTTTGCAGTTTACTTTGTGGTCAAATGGATTGATAATTCTTATTCTTTTCCGATATATGTTCCTGTCATTCTGGTTTTGCTGCCAGTATGTATATGCACGAAGAAAATATTCGCCCTGAGTTATATTGTCCTGAATAGGGAAGTACCCTGAAAAGGTGGAGTCGGCCTCATTACGGGCAACCTTCTCTCGCCAATATACCCTGTTATTCTTATCTATAAGTTCAACATAAATATATCTGCTATAGTCGGCAAGTTTGTTAGTGGCAGCCGAGATAAGGTAGCCGCGAAACCATATTGTGTCGGTTGGCTGACAACACTCCTTGTCGGTATGAAGATAAAGTTTCTCTTCGCGGGTTGAGTACATATAGTCGAACATCTCGTCTATTAACCGTTGATTGAATGGTGTAGAATCAATGACAGTTGTAACAGGGATATCAGAGTTCACTCTTAATTCTTTGCCTCGCATTCTCTGTTGCCCCCAGGTTGTGTGTGTTGCTCCTGCAATAGCACACAATAGCAGAGTTATTTTGAAAATATTGTTCATAATGCAATTAAGGGTCTGTTATATTTTATAGCTTATTCATTTTCGTGCGCAGTTTCTAACTGTTTCGTCCCCAAAAATAACTTTTATGTCGTTTAAATCAAAGTTTGTAGTGTTAAAAATGTCTTAAAGAAGATGAAAGAGGTGGAAATGTTTAAATTCCCACAGTTAGATTTACCTCTTTTTACGGAGTAGCTCATGATTTGTTAGATCTTTTCTCGCCTTTAGGGACGTTTTAATTATTAAAAGCATAAATAAATTTATTTTTTTTCTTTGTAAAGTAATATTTTGTTTCGCAAATTCAACTAATAAATGCAACGGAATTTTCGGTTTGAGATAATTTCAGTGAGCAGAGAGGAAAATTTCCTCCCTTGCTCTACTGAATGGGATAAAAGTGTTTACTTTACTCCGTCAAACCTCCTACCGAAATCA
>JAGBFU010000001.1 GCA_017936285.1 Marinifilaceae bacterium
ATAATTTTGCAAACAGTTTTACAAAACTATACTTATTTCTTTAAAAATTTTAAAAACAGACAAATTTACAAAACGTTATGATTGAGAAGTTATTGTCACACAGGATATTAATCCTTGACGGAGCAATGGGCACTGCCATTCAGGCATTTGGACTGACCGAGGAAGATTACCGAGGCACAGAGTTTGCTTCATGGCCAACCCAACTAAAGGGCAATAACGATATTCTTAACATAACCGCCCCAAATTACATAAAAGAGATTCACAACCGCTACATAGAGGCAGGAGCTGACATCATATCAACCAACACATTCAATGCCAATGCAATATCACAAAGTGAATATGGTTGTGCAGATTACGTTGAGCAGATAAACCTATGCGGAGCCAAGCTTGCCCGTAAATGTGCCGACAACTACACTGAGCGTAAAATTTTTGTAGCCGGCAGTATGGGACCGACAGGAAAGACACTCTCTCTATCGCCCGACATTAACCGTCCGGAGTTCAGAGCAACCGACTTTGATACAATGAGCAGTGCATACTACTCTCAGGCAAAGTCGCTTATCGAAGGTGGCGTTGATATGCTTCTGCTTGAAACATGTTTCGATGCTCTAAACACCAAGGCTGCCCTATATGCAATCCAAAAATTGAACTCGGAGTTAAAACGAACAATCCCTGTAATGGTTTCGGTTACAATTAACGACAAGAGTGGCAGAACCTTAACAGGAGCAACAATTCATGCCTTTTACACTGCAATAAAGCACTACCCTATCATCTCGTTCGGACTGAACTGCTCCTTCGGAGTAACAGAGTTACGCCCATTTATCGAGAAGATTTCAGAGAGCGTAGATTGCTATGTAAGCATCCACCCGAACGCAGGATTACCAAACGAGATGGGAGAATATGACGAGGCTCCTGCTCATACCGCCAAACACCTTAAAGCCATGGCCGAAGCAGGACTTTTGAATATAGCCGGCGGATGTTGCGGAACCACATTTGAACACATCAAAGCTATTGCCGAGGCGTTGAAAGGAGTGTGCCCTCGCCCATTAAAAGAGCAACCCAAACAACTCATAGTAAGCGGATTAGAGAGCGTTGTTATTGACAAGGAGCACTATAACTTTACAAATATAGGCGAGCGCACAAATGTTGCAGGGTCAAGAAAATTTGCCCGTCTCATTAGCGAAAAGAGCTACGAAGAGGCTGCGCAGATTGCGGCAAAACAGATTGAGGATGGAGCATCGATTATCGACATAAATATGGATGACTCCATGCTGAACAGCGCAGAGGAGATGAAGCGATTCACACGCTACATCAGCAACGACCCACAGATTGCCAAAGCAGCGGTGATGATTGACTCATCGGACTGGGGCACAGTTCTTGCCGGTCTTAAAAGCCTGCAGGGAAAGTGTATTGTAAACTCAATAAGCCTGAAAGAGGGCGAGGCCTCATTTATTGCCAAAGCACAGGAGCTGAAACGGTTCGGTGCCGCAGTCGTAGTAATGGCATTCGATGAAGAGGGCCAAGCCACCACATACAACAGAAAAATCCAAATTTGCCAGCGCGCATATACACTTCTGACAGAAGAGGTTCAATTCAATCCGGAAGATATAATTTTCGATGTCAATGTGCTATCGGTGGCGACAGGCATTGAGGAACATGCCAACTATGGAGTTGATTTTATCCGCGCAGTTGAGTGGATTAAAAAGAACCTGCCGGGAGCCAAGACAAGCGGAGGAGTATCAAATCT
This sequence comes from Marinifilaceae bacterium, assembly GCA_017936285.1. Lineage (GTDB taxonomy): Bacteria > Bacteroidota > Bacteroidia > Bacteroidales > Marinifilaceae > RGIG9079. Next base: position 1,745 of record JAGBFU010000001.1, read on the forward strand.
CTCATTCGCTTTTCGTGGTAACAACACAGTGCGCGAGGCTATGCACTCGGTATTCCTATATCATGCAATCAGCGCAGGACTGGATATGGCCATCGTAAACCCCTCAATGCTACAAATATACAGCGAAATTGAGCCCTCGCTCCTAAAAGCAGTCGAGGATGTTATATTGAACAGAACTCCCAATGCAACCGATACACTTATTGCACTTGCAGAGAAGATTAAGGGCGAGGCCTCGCAGGGGACTCCTACACAACACATGGAAGAGAGTGACTCCGCAACCGTAGAGGAGCGCTTGGCAAGAGCCCTATGTACCGGCAAAACCGACACACTGCAAGCAGACCTGCTTAAAGCCCTTACAGAGAGTCAAAACAACCCCGTAACTGTTATCGAGGGGCCATTGATGCGAGGCATGGAACAGGTTGGAACACTTTTCGGCGAGGGCAAGATGTTCCTGCCGCAAGTTGTAAAATCGGCCAAGGTGATGAAACAGGCAGTCGAAATTCTACAACCCTATATCAATGCTCAAAATAGCAAGAACGAGAGTGTTTCACGCCCTAAAGCGGTAATTGCAACAGCCAAAGGCGATGTTCACGACATTGGTAAAAACATTGTTGCCATTGTATTGGAGTGCAACAACTTCCAGGTAATAGACTTAGGTGTAATGGTTGATAACCAAACAATTATCGAAACCATAAAGGCAGAGAATCCCGCCATTGTGGGAATCAGCGGTCTTATCACCCCATCGCTTAAAGAGATGGAGGCACTATGCTCAATGATGCAGAGCGAGGCTCTTGAAATTCCACTCATCGTGGGTGGCGCAACCACATCGGAGGTGCACACTGCTGTAAAACTTGCCCCTCTATATAACCATGCAGTAATTTATGGTGGCGATGCCTCACGCACATCGGTCATTGCCAAGCGATTACTGACATGGCCCGCACAAACCATTGCAGAGATTAAGGAGCGCCAAGAGGAGGTGCGAGCCCTATACCACTCTAAGGATAGAGAGGAACATACTTTGGAGTATGCCACAGCGCATGCGCCGGAATTAACCATTCCAACCGAACATCCGTCATGTTCAGAACTTAAATCAAGGATTCCTGTCCAACCAAATATTGGGCAAATTGCAGAACATATTGATTGGCTCCAATTTATGCTATTCTGGGGATACAAAGGGGCCTCGCTCGAAAAAATCTTAGAAAATGAGTCGGCACGCGAAACATACAACAATGCCCAACAACTACTAAAAGAGGTTATTATCGATGGCTCTATATACGTAAATTACGCAATAGAGATTCTCAACGCGCACAAGGAGCAGAACTCTATAGTATTTGGGAATGGTACCACAATGCCGATACAGAGAAGTTTAAGCGCAAAGGATAATTTTATATCATTAGTGGATTATCTGCCTGCCGCCAGAGAGATTCCCGTGGGAATATTCTGTGTAACAGCAAAAGATACTCACCACCATTGCGACTGCAAATCGTACAACCATTTAATGCGCCAGGCTCTTTGCGCCCGTATTGCCGAGGCTGCAACTGCGTGGTTGCATGAAACAATCTACAACGATGTAAACTCTATGCGCCCTGCATTTGGTTACCCAATGTGCCCCGACCATTCGCTGAAACGCACCGCCTTTGATATTCTAAATGCGGAAACCCGACTTGGAGTAAGTTTAACCGAATCCTATGCCATAACCCCCTCAACCTCAACCTGCGGTTTGTTTGTGATTAAGGGGTAATCAACAATGTTTAAAGTGGTATTCGGGCGAGGAATGGCTCATCATTGATATAGGTGTAACCATAAACTTTACCTATAACCTTATTATCCACATAAAACTCGAAATAACTCTTTGAAATGACTGATATTTAGTCTTTAATCGTCCACATTTTAGTAGACAGTAGTACAATATTTTACAAATTTATTTATATTTGCAAGCAAATGCCTAAGAGTTAAATAGGATAGTAAATTATTAACGAAAAACAAAAGACTATGAAAAAGACAGTATATCTTCTATTAATGCTATTTACGATTGGTGTGGCATGCAATAATGAGTCGATTGAAATATATGAATCTCCTGTGGGAGTTGAATTCGCACCAGATAGTACAGACCTATATTATTACTCTTGGGACGATACAAAACAATCTTTACTCATAGATTCCAATCTTATCCACGTAATATTGCCCAAAGAAATGTACGATAGAATTCTCAAAAACAGAAAATTACGAGGTGAAAAATCGATTGGATATGAAAATAGTATTACAAAATCATATTTTGATAATTTTATTGATACCATTTATGATTCGAGCGTGTACGAATATATAGGGAGCATTGAAACGGTCATTCGTAAAGATGAGTTATATAGTACAGATCCGTACATTTATATGGGATGTGTATATAAGAGCGGTAAGTTACCTTCAGAAAGTATATCTAATTATAATTGCTATTCTCCAATAATATATGTAAGTGTTAATAGTGCTGATGACGTAGCCTTGGTTCGACAATATGCTGAAAAATATGGAGCTATTTTGTATGGAGGAGCATTCAATTATTTGGGTGAATTGTCTTATTGTCTTCTATTCTATACAAATGAAGATGGAGGAATGACAGCAAGAAGTGTAGCAAACATATTACATGAGACAAAGCGTTTTTCGCTTGTAGCATCAGATGTATGTATATCTTGGGTAAATCAATGGTAAAAGTATAGTTTATGAACAGATTTTTAATAATGTGTGCAATTATAATTGCAACTTATTCATGCAGTGACGGAGATGAGGGAAATAGTTTATGGCTATTGCCGACAGAAACTGACATTACAAACAAAGAGAACTATTTCTATAATGAGTATGGGGAAATCGTTCCTTTAGAAACATTTGATAAATATAAATTTATTGTTGTGCCAAGCGAAACTCACAATAAATTGAGTCAAATTGAACGAACAAACTATATCAATTTTTGGCAAATAATATTTTCATATAACCTGAGTAATATGGATATAGATGAGGTAAGTACTAAGAATCAAGACATTGATTATACTCTTCCATTGGCACAAGGAATAATTTCTCCGGATTCAATGTATTTATGTAAAACCATTTATTATCAAGGGCCTGTATATAAAAACCCTAATATTGAGGGTGGCGCTATTGTTTTTACCAATGATATATATGTCTATTTAAAGAATAGAAACGATGTAGGCATCTTGTATGAAGTTGCAGAGTATTTCCATGCAGAAGTTTACAAATATATTGAAATTGATGGGTCTATTATATATGTATTGAATTACAACAATGGATTCCATGACCTATCAGCGGTAAGTGTTGCCAATTACATACATGAAACCGGATTGTTTAAGAGGGCGGTAGCATTAAAGTATATTCATGCTATGACATATTGATAAATTTGATGGCATTGGATTTTGTTAACCAATCTCCAATGCCCCTCTATACTCTTTGTTTCTCTACTAAAGTGGTATTCGGGCGAGGAATGGCTCATCATTGATATAGGTGTAACCATAAAGGTATTTATGGTCCGGCGATAGGTTGGAATATGCAAATCCCCTCACAAGATAGCAATTTTGTGGAGCCAAATTCCAATCAAACTCCCATATAATTCCATTATCAAAATCACCATTTTCGTTGTGCTCAACATAAGTAACCAGCATTCCGTAATCTGACAATGTCAACTGCGACAAACCGACATACTCTGACATAGGCCTTGGATATGGCAAATAGGACGCTCTGGCACGATCTGAAATATTTATATTCGATTCTGCATAGTGAGCAATTCTGTCATGAACAAGTTTATTATCATTAAAACCATAAATATCTATATGAGCTCCATTGTTCACAATAGAGACAATCTTATCATGTTTTGCATTGTACTCAAATCGTGAATGATAGAAATACAAACCTCGTTTAGAACTCAGGGAGTAATCATCCTCTTTTCTCAATTTGGGATAACCGAAACAACTGTCAAGGCGTTCCATTTGAGGAGAAAGAACCATATACCGCACACTATCAGCATTCTCATCTCGCTTTTCGGGGACAAATGGGGCATTTAGCACCACCCTGTTCGCTCCGGCATGACGCAACCAGACCGTGTTCATATCGTGGGTAAACGGTATTTCAGAGAAAGAATCCTCATAAAGAGAGTAATAGATCAGTTTATTTGCATTTACATCATGTGCATAAAAGATTGAATCGGACAAAATTCCATAAGAATTCATTACCAAATTAATCTCTCCCGGTCCTCTTCCCGACTCTCCAAAACCTCGGATAAAGTTTCCCTCCTTATCAAATAGCTGAAAAAGGCACGTGTTTATATGATCCTCTGTTTGAGATACACATACAATGAAATCTTTCGTTGCAAACACATTACCACCAACAAGGATAAAATCACGATTTAACACCTCAACTCTGTCTGTCAAATCTATTGTATCCTTAAAATGTGGCAATTCAAACTCAGCATGTCGGTATGACATTTTCTGACCATTCTGATTGCACGAACACAAAACAGCCACAATCAATCCTATCAGCAAAAATCTATTCATAACTCAAATCACTAAAACTAAACATCAGGACTTAAGAATCAATCTCATTCACAAATTTAACAATAATAGAAATACAAACCTTTTTTTTTCCTAAATTTGTCAAATAAAATGAGAATAACCATGAACAGAATAGTCTCCAGTATTATATTTCTCTTAATTTCACATTTTATATATGCCCAAAACGGAGTAAAGTGGTGTCATGTAAGCGATACCAATTACAACACAAAATTGACAAACATCTATGTAATTTGATGTATGACTATGCAACCAATAAGCTATATGGCATATCTCGCTCCTCAGGCTTCTACCTCCAACTCTTCGAAATTCATCCCTAATCAATAATCCATATAGTTGTAGTCGCCGGGCGAGGAGGGAATTTTATAACCTATGGGCCGCTCATGCTCGGAATCAAAAATGAAACTCCACGCAGGAACAGTTATTGGAGCCAAATGAAACACCGGAACAAATCCCTTATCATTCCCAACATTCGACGAGAGTCTATACTCACCCGTAGCACTATTTAAACTCCACTGCGGTGCCTTTACCAATAGTTCCTTCCAGCCCTCCCCACTCCATACCCGCGTCGCCACGGTACGAACTAAACGCCTATCTGTTGAATCACAATTATATGCCAACTCCATTGTAACGGTATCGCCACGAGAATCAAAATCAAACGTGGTTCCATTACCATCAATGGTGAAAGGAGTTCCAAAGGCAACCACTCTGTTACTCTCCTCATCAAACCGCCCTAATCGGTATAGTTGGTGTATCGAAGCCTTTTCGAACAACACAGAATCTGCACTAATCAAGCCATAACGAATTGGATACCAATCCCAATTAGAAAAGCGCATTAAATACAATGCCTTTTCATGTTGTAATGAGTCAGGCAACTCAATGACATAATTACAAGTAATACTAAAGTGATCCGTAATATCATTTCTTGTTACCGGCAACAACAATCCCCTGTAAACATCACCATTACGGAAAAGTTTATAATACTCCTCATTCACTTCAAATGTATATTCCCATGTTCTGCTTGAAGCCATAGTATCCTTAGGAAGTCCCATCGGTTGCATCTCATCGTAAACCGAAGTTCGGCTACTTACACTGTTTCCTCCAACAGAAGGTAGCCAAATAGAGGCGTGACTTACATCGCTGAATCGCCAATGAGTCAATATTGTGGACGAGGCCACTCCGCATGCCCTCAACACCAAAGTTCCGTAATGCGCCAACGCTTTGCACTCCAAGAAGTGCATCTGCTCGGTCTGTTCCGGAGCCATGTAATCTATGTAAAACTGTCGCATTACTTGACTATACCCTAACTCTCGTCTTAGCTGCTTCATAAGAAAATCAGCAACCATAAGCACCGAGTCTGGTTGTGATACAGAATCAAGAATCATCGAGTAGTATTTATTATAAAATCTACCTCGCCAATCATTCAACTTCTCATCAATATTTCTATAGGGAAGAATGTATTTGCAAAACTCATCAAAACTGAGTTTTGAAGCCCACGGAGATTGCCAAACCTTAAAAGCCAAATCAACATTATCAATTATATATTGTGCCGTTAGTGTGTCCGTATCGGGAATCGGTTTATCGGCAACAAAACGGTATCCATTCTCCTCTAAATAAGTTTTAAATTCCGGGCCGTTTTCAAATCGAGAATAATCTACCGTATCTACACGCTCTCCACTACTATTTACCAAATACCTGTCAACTCCGGCATGATATTTGGCATACTCTTTCAAATATTGTACCGCCTGAATCTTCAACAAATCATCACCACTCTGCGCATAGTGTTTTTCAGCCTCATCAAATGGCGATGAACACGCTATAACACAGCACAATGAAGTTATAATCAACCTTATTTGAAATGGAATATAATTTTGCATAACTCTCTTGATTTTTCACAACAAAGTTATAAAATTATTTTTCATTATTGCAACATAAAATAAACACACATCTATTCGAGTGTGAATTTACACAAATAAGGAACTTCATCAATATATTTAAAAGCAAACGCAACTAAATTATTAGGCGATATGGTAAACTGTGTTATTTCGTCTTTTACATCAAAGAGTTTATATGGATTCCCTTCCCAATCAAATTGCATTATATATGGAACTTCTGTATCATTATCCTGGTAATATGTTGCATAAATATATTTATCATTAGCACATATATCATACATTCCTATATAATTCTCTGATGTTAAAATCGGTATATAACTACCTATCTGACTTTGTGAAAGATAATATTCAGGTTTTGAGATTCTTTTCGTAGAATTATGCACTATCTTATTACTGTCAATACTGAAAATTTGCATTATAGCTCCATTACGAGTAGCTATAACAAATTTATTTTGCTTATCACTATGCGCATGACTAGTTTTATATGCAAAATATCCCCTTTTTACATTTATATTTTCATCATTTTTAGTCAAATCTGGATATTCATTATACCAATCCAAAGAATCTCCATGAGACATCAAAACAAACCGTTTTTCTCGCGTAAAAAGTAAAGATCTATCATTTGGCCAAAGCTGATATAACCACGGCAACATTGGTTTCTCATTTTCTTGTGTTATTTCTTCATAAAAAGTGTCACTATCTATAGAAAAAAATACCTTTTTATTGTAGTTAATATCAAAAACGCAATAGATAGAATCATTAAATAAAACTCCTGGTATATATGGAGTGCTAATTTCTCCCGGCCCTCTTCCCAAATCGCCAAAACTTCTTATATAATTTCCTTCATAATCAAACACATGATAATTCATATCATTTATATCTGTTCTACCACAATATATAATCCTACGTGCTGATAATGCTAAGTTACCGGTTTCAAAAATAAACGTATCGTTAATTATTTCTCCTTCTATTCCAATAGTATCCGCAAAAATTGGAAGTTCATAACATAATTCATGCTCATCATTTTTACTACACCCAAGAATGACAAGTATAAATATAAATAGTAAACGTATTATTATTCTCATTATATATCAATTATTTATTCAACATTGAGTAGAGTTATTTCATACATTAAATGGAAGATGTTACGAGAAGAAGGGAAGACTATACCATAAAATTTGTTTGTGGCATAATCATATAAAATTCTATTTAACGAGTTTGTTAATTTATGACACCTCAAAAGATTTCCACTCCAATCAAACTCCAATATTGTATCTCCCATGTTTGCCTTAGCTATTGTTCCGCTACTATATGAATTATACAATACAAATATTTTATCATTAGAAACAATATCTATTGCACATCTTCGTTTTTTTTCAACAACATAATCCAAAAGAAGTGTATCGCCCCCTACAAGCCTAAATGGCATGTCGGCCTGAATCGTATCAACAATTGATTCCACAACATTAGAGACAGAGTTCTTTTTTACATCAAAAATCTTAAGTGTAGCCAAACCATTCCCAAAAAGAATTGCAAATCTATTTAAATCAATATTTGATGTGAGTTTAGGAGGAGCAAAAGCCATATACTTAACCCTTGATGAATAACGCAAAGGGTGTATGGGATACTCTATACTATTATCTATAAATTCTCCACTGCATTTTTTGATCTTAACAGGCCCCTCCTTAAAATTAGACGTTGCAACTACCATATTCTCTATCGTAGTTGCACAACAATTAAGAGTGGCTCCCCTCTCTATCGACAGAAGAGCTAATACATTATCACCAACAATATTATAAACTCTGAAACCTGAAGGTTCTATGCCGGATACGGTAACTACACCATCTTTATTAACATTGAGAGTTCGATATGAGTATTTTAAACTTTTTGCTCTTGTTCCAATAATAGACGATTCTCTGTTCTTTATATTATATCTAAATATTGCCTCGCCATTACTACTAATGTAATACAATACATTATCATATACAACGAACTCTTCCACCTCTCTATCAACATTTTTGAGTAGAGTTGAAGAGACCAAAACTTGTTGCGAACTATATGTAGTATCACAACAGGTATTTATTATAACCCTTTTCAAGAGTTCTTGAGCATTTAATAGCAAGGAGCAAAATAAATGTAGATATACAATCAAACTGAAACGCAACATCACTCTACAAATTATCAAAAAGGATGGCTTGATTACCCAAGCCATCCTTAAAGTTATAAGTATAGACTTTAACCAGAATTACTTTTTGTAAATCTCGGTCAAAATCTTCAATACCTCAATTGCACTTGTTGGAACTTTGGTACCAGGTCCGAATACAGCAATAGCACCGGCATCGAACAAGAAGTCATAATCCTGATGAGGGATAACTCCTCCTACATATACCAAAATATCCTCGCGGCCAAGTTTCTTCAACTCGTTGATAACTGCAGGAACCAATGTCTTGTGTCCTGCTGCCAATGATGATACTCCAATTACGTGTACATCGTTCTCAACAGCCTGCTTAGCGGTCTCCTCCGGAGTCTGGAACAATGGTCCCATATCAACATCAAATCCCATATCAGCATATCCTGTTGCTACTACCTTAGCACCACGATCGTGTCCATCCTGACCCATCTTAGCAATCATGATACGAGGACGACGTCCTGTCATCTGTGCAAACTGGTCAGCCATCTCTTTTGCCTTGTCGAAATCCTCGTCGTTCTTGGCAACGCTTGAATAAACTCCGCTCACTGTTCTAATAACTGCTTTATAACGTCCGCATACCTTCTCGCATGCATCTGAAATCTCGCCCAAAGAGGCACGCTTCTTAGCTGCATCTACAGCCAACTCCAACAAGTTACCCTCGCCGGTCTCAGCACACTTGGTAATAGCTGCCAATGCTGCCTCAACCTCCTCCTGGTTACGCTCTGCACGCAACTTCTGCAAACGAGCAATCTGAGCCTCGCGAACAGCTGTGTTATCAACCTCAAGAATATCGATTGGATCCTCCTTGTCAAGTTTGTACTTGTTAACTCCTACGATTGTCTGGATTCCGCTATCGATTCTAGCCTGTGTACGTGCAGCAGCCTCCTCGATACGCAATTTTGGAATACCACTCTCAATTGCAGCAGCCATACCTCCAAGCTTCTCAACCTCCTGGATGTGTGCCCAAGCCTTGTCAACCAACTCCTGAGTCAAGCTCTCAACATAGTATGAACCAGCCCATGGGTCAACTGCCTTACAAACTGTTGTCTCCTCCTGGATGTACAACTGAGTGTTACGAGCAATACGAGCAGAGAAATCGGTTGGAAGAGCGATAGCCTCGTCAAGGGCATTGGTGTGCAAACTCTGAGTGTGTCCCAAAGCAGCTCCCATAGCCTCGATACAGGTACGTCCAACGTTGTTGAATGGATCCTGCTCTGTCAATGACCAACCTGAAGTCTGTGAGTGGGTACGCAAAGCCAAAGATTTTGGATTCTTTGGATTGAACTGCTTAACAATCTTAGCCCACAACAAACGTCCTGCACGCATCTTAGCAATCTCCATGAAGTGGTTTGTACCGATAGCCCAGAAGAATGACAAACGTGGTGCGAATGCATCAATATCCATTCCTGCATTAACTCCGGCACGCAAGTACTCCAATCCGTCGGCCAATGTATATGCCAACTCGATATCTGCTGTAGCTCCGGCCTCCTGCATGTGGTATCCTGAGATAGAGATTGAGTTGAACTTAGGCATATTCTTTGATGTGTACTCGAAGATATCAGCAATAATCTTCATAGAGAACTTTGGTGGGTAGATATATGTATTACGCACCATGAACTCCTTAAGAATATCGTTCTGGATTGTTCCTGACAACTGATCCAATGTAGCTCCCTGCTCCAATCCTGCAACAATGTAGAATGCCAAAATAGGAAGAACGGCACCATTCATTGTCATTGATACAGACATCTTGTCCAATGGAATCTGATCGAACAAAATCTTCATATCAAGGATAGAGTCAACAGCAACTCCTGCCTTACCTACATCACCAATTACACGTGGGTGATCAGAGTCATAACCACGGTGAGTAGCCAAGTCAAATGCAACAGACAATCCCTTCTGTCCTGCTGCCAAGTTTCTACGATAGAAAGCGTTACTCTCCTCAGCTGTAGAGAATCCTGCGTATTGACGAATTGTCCAAGGGCGCAAAGGATACATTGCTGAGTAAGGTCCACGCAAATATGGAGGAATACCAGCTACATAGTCAAGGTGCTCCATTCCCTCCAAGTCCTCAACATTGTACTCGGGCTTTACCGGGATCAACTCCGGAGTAGTCCAAGTTTTGGCAATACCATTCTTCTCCTCCCACTCTGCAGCGGCTACAGGAGCTTGTTTTGCCGACTTAATATCTATATCTTTAAAATTTGGTTTCATACTTACTCAATTTATCAAATTCCAAGTTTCTGTTGATAGCCCTTCAACTCCTCCAATACGTTGTTCTTAACGTGGATGTAGTTTGTTAGACCCTTAGCCTCTAACTCAGCACGACACTCCGGATTTCCGGCTACAACAATGATAGCCTTATCTTTCAATGCCTCGTAAACCTCAGGAGCAATTCCTGCATACTCATCATCTGAGCTACATACAACTACAATTGCAGGGTTCTCTGCCAAACAAGCCTGAACACCCTCCTCTACTGTAGCGAAGCCGTTGTTATCCTTAACCTCGAATCCTGCACAAGCAAAGAAGTTGCAAGCGAACTGAGCACGAGCCTTACGCATTGCCAAGTTACCCATTGGGAACATATATACCAATGGACGACCATTCTCTGCTGCATACTTGTCGGTCTTGTTACGCATAGCCTCGAATGCCATTACTCCACGGTATGGTTTCAATGTCTCGAACTCTGCATCCTCTACAGTGCAATTCTCAGCCTGGAATACCTCCTCTGGAAGATTTGCAATAACCTCGTTGAAGTTAGGGAACTGGTTAACTCCTACATAGCTCTCTTTACGCTGAGCAATAGCCAAATCACGAGCCTTTGCAGTCTCGGTTACAGCAGCCTGAACGAATCCGCTCTTCAATGCTGCAACATAGCCACCCTCTTCCTGAACCTGCAAGAATAGTTTCCATGCGCCCTCGCTTATCATCTCGGTCAACTCCTCAATGTAGTATGAACCTCCTGCAACATCGGCAACCTTCTCGAAGTGTGACTCCTCTTTCAACAACAACTGCTGATTACGAGCAACACGCTCTGCCAACTCGCTTGGAGTTTGATAAGCACAATCAAATGGATTTACCAAGTATGACTCAACTCCACCCAATACTGCAGACATAGCCTCGGTTTGAGTTCTAAGCATGTTTACGTTTGGATCGTAAGCTGACTTGTTCCACTTACTTGTCTCTGAGTAGATGTGCATCATGCACTTGCAATCGCAACATGGGTTGTAACCTTTAACGATTTGTGCCCACAAATAACGAGCTGCACGCAATTTTGCAATCTCCATGAAATATTTAGATCCTGTTGCGAAGTGGAAGCGAACCTTTGGAGCAATCTGATCGATTGACAAACCTGCATCGGTCAAAAGATCCAAATACTCAACTCCTGCTGCCAAAGCAAATCCCAACTCCTGAACAACAGATGAACCTGAATTGTTGAAAATGTGACCACCTACCTCAACAACCTTGAAGTTAGGATATGCAGCTGTCTTCTCGATAGCAGCCTTCAACACATTTGCACACTCAGGATTGAATTTTCCCTTCAATGTAGCCTTTCCGATTGGGTCAAACTTAATTCCACCATTGATCTTCTCCGGTGCATAACCCTTCTCTGCTACATACTCGATAAATGACTCCAAGAAGTTAGATTTTGCACAAACTCCCTCGAAGTTTACCTCGATGCACTCCAAGCAGATTCCGTTCAACAAAGCCTCAACATCAGCCTTGGTGTAAGAGGTTCCGCAACCTGCCATTACAAAACCAAGTGAATCAACGCCACGGTTCAACACATCGAGTGCCTTCTGATTTGCAGCTGCGTAATCGGTAACAGCAATGTTCTGACGAACATACCAACTGTTGTTATCCTTCTTGTTACCACGAACAAATGGATACTCGCCGGGATAGCCCTGCAAATTCTTTAGCTCTGCCATGTTCTCTAAACGATACATAGGCTGAACATTGAAGCCCTCGTTAGTACGCCACACCAATTTCTTATTGAAGTCGGCGCCTTTCAAGTCCACAGTAACTTTGTCCACCCACTCTTGCATGGTGTTGGGTGCAAACTCACTGAATAAATTTTCTCTTTTTGCCATAATTATATGTTTAACAATACATTCTTTCACAACGCTACAGGACACACCTTTCCCTATAACGTTTTCAAAAAGCAAAAATAGTAAATAAATCTATTTAAGAAAAATTTATTTAAGTTTTTACCTTGTAAAATTTACAGACGAGGATTTAATTTGGTAATACCCCGGCTTTAGCTTATCTTTGTGGCGAATAATTCAGATATGAAAAACAGCAAAGAGAGAGAATCTATTTGGCTTGAAGCCATTGAAAAATACAGGGAGAGGAGCGGCTTTGAGCCCTCGCCCAAAGCCTTTCTGTTCGACATGGATGGGGTGCTTTTCGACTCAATGAAAAACCACACATTGGCATGGTACAAAACCATGTCGGGTTTAGGAATTCCATGTACTCGTGATGAATTTTACCTCTACGAGGGGTGCACCGGCAAAGGAACCATCAACAACTTTTTCCGACGCATATACAGTCACGACGCTACCGACGAGGAGGTTCAACAGATATACGCAATCAAGAGCGACCACTTCAATCAAATGCCAAAGGCTGAACCAATGCCGGGAGCTAAGGAGGTTCTTGAGCAGGTTAATGGGCGAGGTTATAAGATTGTCCTTGTAACTGGCTCAGGTCAACGCTCACTGCTTCAACGTCTGAGCAACGCCTACCCGGGAATCTTTACCCCCGAGAACATGGTTACCGCATTTGATGTTTCCAAAGGCAAACCCGACCCGGAGCCATACCTGAAGGGGCTCGAAAAAGCGGGTGTCGAAGCACAAAACGCCATCGTCATCGAGAATGCTCCTATGGGATGCAGAGCCGGTCGTGCAGCCGGAATCTTTACTATTGCAGTAAACACCGGCCCGATTCCTGCCGAAACCCTACTCGAATCAGGTGCAGACATTGTATTGAACGACATGGAGGATTTAAAAGAGAATCTTGCTGCAATATTAAAACTTATGAAGCTATGAATCAACAGATAAAGGAGCAAGTTGCAAAAGCAGTAAAGGTACTGCGTGAAGGGGGCATAATTCTCTACCCCACCGACACTATATGGGGATTGGGGTGCGATGCCACAAATGAGCAGGCAGTGCAAAAAATCTATACTCTGAAGCAGCGTGCAGACTCAAAAGCGATGCTTGTGCTGTTAGATGACGTGGGCAAAATTGCATCATACTGCTCAATGCCCGACATCGCCTACGACCTGCTTGAAGCAATTGTAAGCCCCACAACCATCATATATCCAGAGGCTCGCAATCTGGCTCCATCAATGATTTGCGCAGAGAAGACCATAGGTATCAGAATCACGAACGAGGAGTTTTCGAAAGAGCTTTTGCGACAATTCAGGAAACCGATAGTATCAACCTCTGCAAACATCAGCGGAGAGCCCTCGCCCAGATTCTTCTCAGAAATTTCAGAGCAGATCAAAGGGGGAGTGGATTACATTGTAGAGTACAGACAAGAGGATAAAACAGAGCACAAACCATCGGCCATAATCAAACTCGGCATGGGTGGAGAGATTCAGATTTTAAGAAAATAGGAGGAGTAATGGCACTAATATTATGTATTGAAACATCGACCACAAGTTGCTCAATTGCACTTGCAAAAAACGGTCAAGTTATTGCACTTAAAGAGAATAACGAAGGATTAAACCACTCTGTATTGGCAGCCCCATACGTAGAAGAAATCCTCAAAGAGTATAATATTGAAGTTGAGAACCTTGACGCGGTAGCAGTAAGCATGGGGCCTGGTTCGTACACAGGTTTAAGAATCGGGGTGTCGCTTGCAAAGGGTTTATGTTATGGTGCAAATATACCACTAATATCTATTCCTACTCTTCAAGCATTGACCATCAATGCCGCAGCCAAAGTAAATGACCCCGAGGCTCTATACATTCCAATGATTGATGCACGCAGAATGGAGGTATACTCCGCTGTATGCAAAGCAAACGGAGAGCAGATAACCGATACCGAAGCAATCATTGTTGAGCCAAATTTCTATGAGGAGCATATTAAAAAAGGGGAGGTATATCTCTTTGGAAATGGCAGCGCTAAAACAAAAGAGATACTGACATCGCCCAATATTCATTTCATTGATAATATTGAGACATCTGCTATCGGCTGTGCGCCTATTGCCGAGAGAAAATTTAAGGCTGGAGAATTTGAAGATGTTGCCTATTTTGAGCCGTTTTATCTAAAAGATTTTATCACAACAACCCCTAAAAAGAGGCTGTAAAGTTAAAAAACCATCTTTTTCGCTATTTTTTTTCGAAAAAAATGGTTTTTTCTGTTAATTATAACTAAACTTGTACCTTAATTTAGGGGGATAGGTATGTACTTATCCCTGCAAACGATTTAAATTTTAAAAATAACATATTAAAAACATTAAAGTATGAAGAAAAACAGATTTACAGCTGCCTTGGCTGCATTGTTGGTGGGAGCAACTTTGTTCTCATGTACAAGCGAGCCTCGCTACACAGCTTCTGGCTTGGATAAGTCAGCATTTATGCAACAGATTCAGGGCAAACAGAATCAGTTGTATACAATGACCAACGCAAATGGTATGGAGGTTGCCATTACCAATTTTGGAGGTCGTATCGTATCTATCTGGGTTCCGGACAAAAACGGAAATTACGGAGATGTAGTTTTGGGATTTGGATCAGCAAACGAGTATCTTCCAGAGAAGAATGCAAGTGATTTCGGAGCATTCATCGGACGTTATGGAAACCGTATCGCTGACGCTAAATTCACTCTTGACGGAGTTGAGTATCAATTGAATGCAAATAACTTTGGACACTGCTTGCACGGAGGTCCTACAGGATTCCAGTACAGAATGTGTGATATTGAGCAGACTGCTCCTAACAGCGTAACACTAACCTATACTTCTGCTGATGGTGAGGAGAATTTCCCTGGAGAGTTGGCATGTAAGGTTATCTATACTGTTACCGATGACAACGCATTGAAGATTGAGTATACAGCTACAACAGACAAACCAACTGTTGTTAACTTGACAAACCACAGCTACTTCAACTTGACAGGCGATCCTACCAAAAAGATTACCGACCACATTATGTATATCAACGCAAAGAACATCACTCCTGTTGATACAACATACATGACTTACAGCGTAATCGAGGAGGTTGCAGGAACAGATATGGACTTCACTACTCCAACAGCTATCGGCGCAAGAATCGATAACTTCGAGTGTGTTCAGTTGAAGAACGGTAATGGTTATGACCACAACTATGTACTTGACAACAACTGTGATGTTAAGAATCTTGCAGTAAAGGTTGTAGAGCCTGTTAGCGGCCGTACATTGGAGGTTTACACAGACCAGCCTGGAGTTCAGTTCTACACAGGAAACTTCCTTGATGGAACAGCAGTTGGTAAAAACGGTATAGCATACAACCAGAGAGTTGGATTCTGCTTGGAGACACAGCACTATCCAAACTGCCCGAATGAGCCTACATTCCCATCAACAGTATTGCGTCCGGGAGAGACTTACGAGCACGTATGTATTTACAAATTTGGTGTAGAGAAATAATTTTAACAAACACATAAAAGAGTATTAGTAATGACAGGTTCAGGTTTCGCGACGATTGATTTCGTCATCCTTGGAGCGTACATTGTTTTATTGGTATGCTTGGGATTGTTCCTCTCTCGCGACAAGGGAGGAAAGGAGAAGAGCTCTAACGACTACTTCCTTGCAGGAAACACCTTGACATGGTGGGCTGTTGGAGCATCACTTATTGCGGCTAACATCTCTGCTGAGCAGATGATCGGTATGGCCGGTTCAGGTTTTAAAATCGGTTTGAGTATTGCAGCTTACGAGTTAATTGCTGCCGCATCATTGATTTTGGTAGGAAAATACTTGTTGCCATTGATGATCGAGAAGAAGATTTACACTATGCCTCAGTTCTTGAGAGAGCGTTACAACTCTGGTGTAGGACTTGCATTCTCTATTCTTTGGTTGTTGTTGTATGTATTCGTAAACTTGACATCAGTAGCATGGTTGGGTTGCTTGGCTATTCAGCAGATTCTTGGTATTCCAGAGACAATTGTTATGACAGCCGGCGATACAATTTACTACTTCGATGCTAAGACTGTTATCATCCTTATCCTATTCTTGATTGCAGGTATCTACTCAATCTACGGAGGTTTGGCTGCTGTAGCATGGACCGACGTTCTTCAGGTAGTGTTCTTGATTGGTGGAGGTATCATTACTGCTTACTATGCAATCTGTGCAGTATCAGGCGAGGCTGATAGTTTCTTCAAGGGTATCTCAACACTTTACGATACATGTAAGGCAATTCCAAACGACACTCACTTCAATCTTATCGTAAGTAAGAGTGCAAACGAGGCAGCATTTAAGGATCTTCCGGGTATCGCAGCTATCGTTGGAGGTTTGTGGTTGACAAATATTGGTTACTGGGGATTCAACCAGTACATCATCCAGAAGGGTCTTGCTGCCAAGAGTATTGATGAGGCTAAGAAGGGATTGATCTTCGCAGGATTCTTGAAGATTTTGATTCCATTCATCGCTGCTGTACCAGGTATCTGCGCATTCGTTATCATTAACGATCCTGATTTGGCTGCAAAGGCATTAGGTACTGTATCTATCCCAGATGAGTCTTATCCTTGGTTGGTACGTAACTTTGCACCTATCGGAATTAAGGGATTGTCATTTGCTGCTTTGGCTGCTGCTATCATTTCATCATTGGCAAGTATGTTCAACTCAACATCTACAATCTTTACTATCGATATCTATAAGAGTTTCATCAACAAGAACGCTTCTGATAAGAAGTTGGTAAACATTGGACGTATCACCTCATTTGTTGCATTGCTTCTTGCA
The DNA here is from genome assembly GCA_017936285.1 of Marinifilaceae bacterium. GTDB lineage: Bacteria > Bacteroidota > Bacteroidia > Bacteroidales > Marinifilaceae > RGIG9079. The sequence goes on from JAGBFU010000001.1 coordinate 19,318, forward strand.
TTGTTCACAACAAAGCCATTGCTTGGAGGTTTGGATCAGGCATTCCAGTACATTCAGGAGTACAGCTCATTCTTGTATCCTGGTATTGTAGTTATCTTCTCATTGGGATTGCTTTGGAAGCGTGCATCAGGAACTGCTGCCGTATGGGCTGCTATCTTGACATTGCCTATCAGCATTGTTCTTAAGTTCGGTATTCCTGAGATGCCATTCCAGTCTCGTTCTGCATGGGCATTCATCTTCTTGTTGGTAGTATTTGTAGCTATCTCTTATAAGAGTAAGAAGACTGTTACTGCCGAGGCTATCGCAGAGGCAGACAAAAAGGCTATGAACAAGTGGTCTAAGATCACAGGTATTTGTGCTGCAATTTGCGTTATCATTGCAACTATCCAAAAGATTGCTTACGCTATCGAGCCATCAGGTTGGGCATTGACACTTGAGAACTATGGATTCGAGGCATTCTATTGCGCAGCAGGATTGTTCGGTATGGTTGCAATGTTCTTGCACTCAGATTCAAATGATAAGGTTCGCGATCCAAAGGCATTGCCTATTAACTTGAGTTTGTTCAAGACAAATGCAGGATTTGCACTTGGTTCATTTGGAATTATTGTAATTTTGGTTGCACTTTACGGACTTTTGTGGTAATATTGTAACTTGAAAATAGAATCTTAACGGACTCTCCTTTGCGAGAGTCCGTTATTAACCCAACAAATAGAAAAGATATGTTAGAAGCGTTGAAAGAGCAAGTATTCAAAGCAAATTTGGATCTTGTTAAACACGGATTAGTAATATTCACTTGGGGAAACGTAAGTGGAATTGACAGAGAGAGCGGTTTGGTGGTAATCAAACCTTCAGGTGTATCATACGAGAGCATGCAGGCATCTGATATGGTTGTTGTTGACCTTAACGGAAATGTTGTTGAGGGAGATTTGAATCCGTCATCTGACACGCCTACTCACCTTGAAATTTATAAAGCGTTTCCAGAGGTAGGTGGAGTTGTTCATACCCACTCTACATACG
>JAGBFU010000017.1 GCA_017936285.1 Marinifilaceae bacterium
AATAAATACCGCTTAATAAGCCCCCTTATTAGCGAAAAGGTAAAGATGTGATTTGCGCAGATTAATTGCTATGATTGGACATTGCGATTGTAATAATTTTTTTGTCTCGTGCGAACGGACATTTCGCCCGGATTTGAACGGCAAACCTGTTGTTGTTTTATCGAACAACGACGGTTGTATTGTTGCACGCTCTAACGAAGCCAAAGCATTAGGAATAAAGATGGGCACTCCGCTATATCAGATTCGCAATTTAATTGAACGAGAAAATGTTACAGTCTTCTCAAGCAACTATCAGCTCTACGGAGATATGAGCGGAAGGGTTATGAGCACTCTGCGCGACTCCGTTCCCGCCATTGAAGTATACTCAATTGACGAAGCATTCCTCCACTTGAAGGGAATTCCAGAAAACGAGTTGCATGAGCGAGGCCTCGCCCTTGCCCAAAAAATTCATAAAAGTACCGGAATACCAGTAAGTATAGGTATTGCCCCTACCAAAACCCTTGCAAAGATTACTGGAAAGCTATGCAAAAAGTATCCTGCACTACATGGTTGCTGTTATATGCACCGTCCTGAGGATATTGAAAAGGTACTGCGCACATACCCAATTGAAGATGTTTGGGGAATAGGCAGAAGACATCTGGCCAAAATGCGATTATGGAGCGTACGCACTGCATGGGACTTCACTCAGTTGCCTGCCGAGTTCGTACAGAAACAGATGACAATAACAGGACTACGTACCTACCGAGAACTAAAAGGCGAAGAGTGTATCAAAATTGAAGATACAACTCCCGACAAACAGAGTATATGCGTATCACGCTCATTTGCAAAGGAGATGTATGACATTAATGAGCTGAGGAGTGCGATAACCACCTTTGCCACTGCCGTATCCGAAAAGTTAAGACGACAAAACAGCTGCACGCATCAAATAACTGTATTTATCTATACTAACCGCCATCGTGAAGATATGCCTCAGGATTATGAATGTAAAACCAGACGCCTCACAGTTGCAACCGATAGTACTCTGGAGATATGCAAGATTGCAGCCTCTGTTCTGCGCGAAATTTACAATGCCGGATATGGATATAAAAAGGCTGGAGTCATTGCAACCGATCTTGTTCCAAAGGCTGCGCGTCAAGGAGCTCTGTTCGATACAATAGACCGAGAAAAGCATCAGCGACTTATGAAAGCCATTGACTCAATCAATAATACACAAGGGAAAAATACAATTGCCATTGCATCTCAATCAGAGATAACTGCATTCTCAAACCGTAACCACACCTCCCCACGTTACACTACCGACTGGAACGACATTATCGAGGTTAAAGTTTAAAAAGGAACCGGAGAAGATATGACCACCCTGGTTTTGGTTATAGGATGTATAAACTGTACACTCTCGGCATGAAGCATCAAACGACGGCCTCGCCTGCCATATAGATTATCACCGATAATAGGAGCATTCAAGCCGTCAAGATGGGCTGCATGAACTCGCAACTGATGTGTTCTACCTGTCAATGGTCTGAACTGTATCCGACTCACCCCATTTTTACTATTCAACACCTTGTACTCAGTTATACTCTCTTTACCATTGATATAATCAACCTTTTGAAATGGTCTGTTATCAATGTCGGCTATCAATGGTATATTGATTATACCCTCACTCACCTTCGGAACACCTGATATCAAAGCGATATACCGTTTCTCAACCTGTTTTTTAGCAAACAGCCCTTGTAAGGCCTTATATACTTCAAGAGTCTTGGCAATCAACAAAATCCCTGAGGTATCCATATCCAACCTATGGACAACATAGTAGTCACTCCCCGGATATTCAACCTTCAACCACTCATCTACACTTGGCACATCAACCTTGCCACGCATCGATAGCATTCCGCTCCGTTTATCAATAGCCAATATCCACTCATCCTCATACACTACTCCCGGCCACAAATCTTTACCTTGAAACAAAATAGGATTCATCTCCACTGTCAGCCCCTGCATCATATAGTTAAGGATCGGCTCGCATTTGCTTTTGCATGATGGATAGAACTCACCATCTCTTCTCACCTCATCTTTAGGCGAATCACCCCACCAGAACTCTGCCATACAGATCGGTTTCAAACCATTTGCATAAGCATATTGCAACAATTTGGGAGCAGCACATTCACCTGCGCCGGCAGGGGGTATCCCCTGAGGAGTATCGGCAAAAATCTCCATCAGGTTTCTGCTCTCTCCTCTGCCATTCAACACCACAAAGTGTTCAAATATCTGCTGTTGCAGAGTTGAAGAGAACTCTCTTCTCTGCACTTTCAATTCCTTTATTTCAGTATATAGTGTTCTCAGTTTAGACTCTATTGTTAGAATATTATCACGCAGAGCCCCCTCTTTACGCCTGCACTCAGCCTTCAAAAAACTACTCTCCCTATTTAACTCCGCTATCAGCTCCAAATCATCGCCTGCCAATAGCCGTCGCTCATCGCGCAATCTTTTGGCCTCGCCCAAAAACTTTTTATGCTCCTGCTTTGTCGATACCAACAACTCCTCATAGTGTTGCAACTCATCCCTCAGATTCATCAGTTCATCACTCGCCTCCAACTCAGCTACCCTTCTGTTTATTCTGTTAAGTTCTGCCTCACCGCTGAGAAAGAATCCTTCAGGATTCAACATATCATACACAGGAGGGACAAAATCGGGATAAACATTTTTATGGGCGAGATTCCCTGAGAAGGCAGCCAGAAATGACACGCTCTCAGAGTGTTGCACCACCAACACTCCAAACATCTTTCCTCGTTGCAACTCCTTGGCAATTTCGGAACTATGTTTTATATATTCACGTATAATCTTCTTGAGTTGTTCAGCCGCCAAACGACATAACTTATGCGGAGTATAATTGAACGGGTATGTAAATGAATCTGGCAACTCAGTTAGAGATACCGGAAGATTAAAATCGTGAATAATTGCCATTGTATCTTATTAATGAGTTTTTACGTAAATAGAGTCAAACTAATTTCTTAAAACGAAATTACAACAAAATAATTAAAGTCAGCACACAAAGAAGCAATAAAATTCTTACATACCAAACACTATGAAATTTATTAAGTTAATTCCTGTTGCCCTTCTATTATTGGGCACTATCCCGGTCATTGCACAAGAGAGTGATAATCGTGATGCGAATGGCAAGATTGTACGTGGTCCGTACCAGACAAACAAATTCTTTGATAACTGGTTTATGGGTGTAGGTGGAGGATTGAATCTCTACACCGGTGAATATGACTGGAAAGGCGATATGGGGCCACGCTTAGCTCCTGCTATTGATGCCTCAATCGGAAAATGGATTACTCCGACAGTAGCTGCACGAGTTCAATATTCAGGTATTCAGGGACGAGGCTGGACTACTGCCGACAATATCTTTGCACGGGAAAAGGATGGCAAATACTACAAACAGAAATTCGGCTACCACTTCCTGCATGCCGATGCTATGTGGAACCTCTCAAACTCATTCAGCGGTTACAAAGAGAGTAGAACATGGGATTTTATTCCATACGTTGGTTTTGGAGTTGTCAGGGTACACAAGAGCGGCTATACCAACAACAAACCTGCAGGAGTTGTCGGCCTAGTTAATAATATCCGTATGAGCAAGCATGTCGATTTGACACTTGAAGCCAAACAGATGCTTGTAGGACAGACACTTGACGGTGAGACTGGAGGATCAAAACTTGAGGGGATGAGTTCCGTTACAGTGGGAATTTCAATCAATCTTGGCAAGGTTGGTTTTAAACGGGTTGAAAAAGTTTCACCACCTGATTACACTCCGTATATCAACCGCATCAATGAACTTGAAAAAGCAAATGCCAGTCTAACTCGCAGCAACACAAACCTCAATAGCGAAGTCAAACAACTACGCTCACAAAAACCGGAAACCATTGTAAAGAACAACCCTATGGCACTATTCTTTACAATCAACAAAGCAACGCTTGACAATAAAGAGTTACTCAATCTTGACTACTATATGCAGACCGCATTAAAAGATATTGGAAACAAAAAGTTGACAATCATCGGCTCTGCAGACAAAGAGACCGGTACACCCCAATACAACCAGCAGTTAAGTGAGAAGCGAGCAAAATATGTAGCCGAATTATTGACAAAACGTTATGGCATTGACCCGGCACAGATAACAATAAAAGCCTTAGGCTCAAGCGACAATCAGTTTAAAGAACCACAGATGAACAGAACTGTCATTGTCATTGAGTAGTGTGATTTGCAATTAAGAGTGCCCTCGCCCGGAATTTCGGACGAGGGTTTATATTGTAGAGATAAATCATATGGAGCCATAAACTGATTCTTAATATTTATTACCTTTGCGGAGGAAACATAAGAAGATAAACAATGAACTTTGAAGGAATAGTTATAGGAGTATCGACATTTTTGATAATAGGAATGTTTCACCCTATCGTAATTAAGTCAGAATACCACTTCGGCACAAAATGCTGGTGGCTCTTCACTATATTCGGTATTGCATGCACTATAGCATCGCTCTTTATTGGAAACACACTATTGGCATCAATAACAGCTGTCATAGGATTTTCATCGTTCTGGTCTATACTTGAGATTTTCGAACAACGCGAAAGGGTAAACAAAGGCTGGTTCCCTGCAAACCCCAAACGTAAAGGCGAATACAAAATTACATCATACAATTATCGCTACCCACACCCTGCCATTACTGCCGACTGCCTGCTGTTCGCATACCATAAAGGCGAACTTGAAGTTCTTCTCATTGAACGAGGAGGCGAACCATATAAAGGTTATTGGGCTATTCCCGGTGGCTTTATGGAGATGGACGAGACCACTGAGAGTTGCTCGCGACGCGAAATGATGGAAGAGACAGGAATTAAGGTAAACTACCTTAAAGAGGTAAAGAGTTATTCTAATGTAAATCGCGACCCCCGTGAAAGAGTTGTAACTATTACATATTGCACACTTGAACAGAAAGATAATGTAACTCCGGAAGCGGGCGATGATGCTCAAAATGTTGCATGGTTCCCTATCAGGAATCTTCCCAAACTTGCATTCGACCACAAAGAGATGATTATCGACTCTATTCACGTAATGAAGTGTGAAATTGAGATAGCAATAAAGGAGCCTAATCACCCATTCAATTCGTCATTTACAAACAAAGAGTTAAATGAGTGCATAAAAATTCTAAACTAAGAAGCTGTTTTAAATTTATTTCGAGATTATTGGAGAAAGATTTTTGAGTATAGATTTTACTTCGTAGCGAATTCTCAAAGAATCCGAAACTTTTTGAAGCAGTGCAAATAAGGCTTAAACAATAAATTTAAAACAGATTCTAAATAACCATGCAGAGTATTGTAATTGTTGGAGCGACATCGGGCTTAGGTTTCGAGGCAGCCAAACTATTTATTGAAAAGGGATATCGAGTAGGCGTTGCAGGACGACGCACAGAACTCCTTGCGTCTCTAAAAGCAATGGCTCCTGAGAGAGTTGTGATCGGTAAAATCGATGTAACCGATAATAATGCCCAGGAGCAACTATATGAACTGCTGAAAAAAACAGGTGATACAGATACAATCTTTTTAAGTTCTGGAATCGGATTTCAAAACAAACAGATGAATCCCGAGATAGAGTTAAAGATTACTGCAACAAATGGCATGGGGTTCGTCAGAATGATAACCGCAGCGTTTAACTACCTCAAAACAAGAGGAGGAGGACACATTGCCGCAATAACATCGGTTGCCGGAAGCCGCGGAATTGGTGTTGCAGCTGCATACTCTGCGACTAAATCTTTTCAAACCCAATACATCAACGCTTTAGAACAACTCTCATGCTCATATAAGATGAATATCAGTTTTACCGATATTCGTCCGGGTTTTGTTGCCACAGCACTACTTAACGGTAACAACAACTACCCAATGCTTATGACCCCTCAATATGCAGGAAAAAAGATATACAATGCCATAACAAAAAAACGAAGAGTATCCATCTTTGATTGGCGCTACAAAGTTGTTGTAGCACTGATGAAATATACTCCTCGTTTTATATGGAAAAGGATTAAACTTTAACTCCCTTCAAAGAGAGAGATACTCTACCTCGAACCAGATCTACCCCGATAACCCTTGCCATCACTCTGTCATTAAGATGCAAAAGTTCCGATGGCGAGGAGATATATCTCTCAGCAATTTGCGAGATATGGACAAAGGCATCCTGCTTTATACCTATATCCACAAAAGCTCCGAAAGTAGTGATATTTGTAACTATACCCGGCAGAACCATTCCCTCATACAAATCATCAATAGAGTGGATATTGGCAAACGCAAATATGGTCAACGGCTCTCGAGGATCCAAACCTCGTTTATCAAGAGCCTCCATTATATCATTCAGAGTTGGCAAACCAAAACTCTTATCAACAAAATATTCAACAACAATCTTGTCACGCAGAGGCTTGTTATGCAGGAACTCATCAATTGTTACTCCCAGAGAGTCAGCCATACGCCTTACAACGCCATAGGCCTCCGGGTGTACCGCACTATTATCCAACGGATTTTCGCCACCTACAATTCGTAAAAATCCTGCAGCCTGCTCAAAAGCCTTAGCACCCAAACGTGGCACATTCAACAACTCTCTACGAGATTTAAAATCTCCATGTGCAGCTCTATAATCCACAATATTCTTTGCCAAAACAGGACCAAGACCGGAAATAAATGTCAGAATGTGCTTTGAGGCGGTATTCAGATTAACACCTACCATATTTACACAACTCTCTACAACACTATTCAACTTATCCTTCAGTTTAGCCTGATCAACGCTATGCTGATATTGACCTACACCTATGGACTTGGGTTCTATCTTCACCAGCTCAGAGAGGGGATCTATCAAACGACGGCCTATACTTACAGCTCCACGCACAGTAACATCATACTCTGCAAACTCTTCACGGGCGATAGCCGATGCCGAGTATATTGAGGCCCCATCCTCGTTCACCATATATAACTCTACCCCATCAAGCCTTAACGACTTGATAAAACTCTCTGTCTCGCGTCCGGCAGTTCCATCTCCGATTGCAAAGGCCTCGGTTCCATACTTCTGCACTAATGAGGTGATAATCTTTACAGCCTCGTCCCTCTTTCCCTCCGGTGGATGAGGATAGATAACACTATGCTCCAGTAAATTTCCCTGAGAATCCAAAACGACAATCTTACAGCCGGTCCTGAATCCAGGATCAATAGCTATCACACGCTTTTGCCCCAATGGAGACGCAAGCAATAACTCTCGAAGATTCCTTGCAAAGATCTCTATAGCCTGAGCATCAGCCTTCTCTTTGACAGTAGAAATTATTTCACCTTCAATTGACGAACGCAACAGACGTTTATAACTATCTTTTATAGCACTCTGCATAGAAGCCCTCGTTGACGCGTTAGAACGAAGAAAGATATGCTCAATCTGGTCAATGGCAACATCAGCATCAACATCAATTGACAATTTCAGCACACCCTCTTCCACTCCTCGCTGCATAGCCAGAAATCTGTGCGATGAGACACTTCTGACCGAAGCATCGGCATCAAAATAGTCGGAAAAGTTGACTCCCTCTTCCTCCTTACCCTTGACAACCTTGGAGCGTAGCACACCTCGCTGATGAAATAGTTTACGCAATCTATTTCGAGTCAGGGCATCTTCGGATATTCGCTCCGCCACAATATCACATGCTCCAGCAATAGCCTCATCAACACTTGCCACATCACCGACAACAAACCTCATAGCAGAGCGTTCAAGGTTTGAAGTGTTTTGAGCCATAATTATATTAGCCAAAGGCTCCAAACCCTTCTCTCGTGCGATTGTTGCCTTTGTTCTTCTTTTAGGTTTATACGGCAGGTAAAGATCTTCAAGAGTCTGAGAATCCCAGCAATGTACAATTTTCTCTTCAAGTTCCGGAGTCAAATTTCCACTACTCGCAATACTCTTTATAATAGTAGCCTGTCTGCTCTGCAACTCCGAAAATTTGTCATACAACTCCTTTACATTGCTAACTGCAACCTCATCCAACGATCCGGTAACCTCTTTTCTATATCTACTGATAAAGGGGACTGTCGCCCCCTCTTCCAAAAGTTTAACAACCCCCTTTATCTGATTTTGTCCTATTCGCAGTTCACGCGCTATCTCCTCAATCATAATAAGGCATCTATATTTTGCTGATTCAATAACTGCTTGCCCTCGGCACTATAGAGATACTCAATTCTTGCAGCATAAGCCTTCTCAATCTTACCTCTAACCATCTTCATTGTACTGTTAATCATCTGATTCTGCTCAGTGAACGGCTCAGCAAGAACTGCAAAGCAACTTGGCAACCATCTCTCAGGGAACATTCCCTCCATATCGCCTCCCTTCTTGAAGCGAGCTACCTGATTCTCAATAATCTTCAATGCAGCCTTAGCACCCTCTTCACTATCAAGAGTGAGTCCTTGCTCTGCAACACTCTTCTTCAACTGCTCTTTATTCGGCACAATCAACGCTGTTGTATATGCCGACTGATTGTTGTACAACATAATCTGATCGATATATGGAGAGTGCTCAACCATTGCCTCCTCAATACCCTCGGGACTATACTTCTCACCATCGCTTGATATCAAAAGACTCTTGAAACGACCTTTAACATACAAAAGTCCCTCTTTACTCATATATCCCAGATCACCGGTGTAAAGATAACCATCACGCACAGTCTCGGCTGTAGCCTCGGGATTCTTCCAGTAACCGGCCATCACATTCTCGCCCTTTACTACAATCTCACCCATCTCACCAACCGGCAACTCCTTTCCATCAGGATCGCATATCTTAAGCTCCAGAGGTTTTACCAATTTACCACTTGAACCGAAACGATATCTCTCAGGACCATTAGATGACAACACCGGAGTCGCCTCGGACAAGCCATACCCCTGGAACATAGGCATTCCTATACCGATGTAGAACTTTTGCAAATCCTTATCAAGCAGAGCTCCACCACCAATAAAGAAACGTAACTCTCCTCCGAAATTCTCACGCACCTTAGAGAAAATAAGCTTATCGAAAAGCATTACCAATGGCTTCAACAAAGCACGGAATCCTTTTGAATCCAAATTACTATCACCAAAATAGACCTGACGTACCTTCATACCCATATTGAAGAGTTTGACAGTCGTTTTACCCTTCGCCTTAATAGCTTGCTCAATATTCTTCTTGAAGGTCTTTGCCAAAGCAGGAACACTCAATATAAAGTGAGGTTTAACCTCGCGAATATTCAATGGAATATTCTTCAAACTCTCAAGCGGAGTACGTCCAACCTGAACAGTTGCAGCAGTAGCTCCACGAGACATCATAATATAGAAACCTACAACGTGCGCAAAACAGTGGTCAAGAGGAAGAATAATCAATGTTCTCCATGTCTCGTCAATATCAACTAAAGTCAATGCCTGCTCAACGTTTGAAGTATAGTTTCGGTGGGTAAGAATAACACCCTTAGGATCGGCAGTGGTTCCACTGGTATAGGTAATTGTTGCATAGTCATCATTCTTGATTGACTTACCTACAGCCAGGAACTCCTCCATTGAATGGCTCTTCATGAACTCATCACCCATCTCATTTACCTTAGTCAACGAAATTTCGCGCTCCTCATAACTATCAATCTCATCAAAGACAATAATCTGCTTGACCTCTGTAAGTTTATCCTTAATCAATCTAACCTTTTTCAACTGGGTCTTTGATACCATGATATACTTTACATCACCATGGATCAGTCTGAACAACAAGTCGTTACTCTCTTCAAGTTTTACAGAGAGGGGGACATTAATTGCTCCTGCATAAAACATTGACAACTCTCCGATTACCCACATATTTCTACCCTCGCTCAAAAGAGCCATTGTATCGCCCTTCTTAACACCAAGAGCCTGCAAACCGGCACCTAAACGGTAAACCTTCTGCTTTACCTGAGCATATGTGGTAGGCTCAAATTTCTTACTCACCTTTTCCAACAGAAAGGTATTATTTGGATACTTTCTTACCGAATCCTCAAACAGATCTACAATTGTCTTACTCATCTTAATTAACTTTTGAACTGCAATTTAGCAATAAATATGCTAACTTACAAATTATGAACCTCTTTACACCAATTATATTGAAAAAATACATAAAAAGAGGGTATCATTTTTGGTTGATACCCTCTATTATGTATTACGTACGGAATATTTATACCTTACTTATACTCCTGCCAACTCTTGATTTGAATATCATTCTCCTTCATTGCGCAGAACGCCTGGATAAATGCCTTCACAAGGCGAGCATTTGTCATCAATGGAATATTGTGATCAATAGCACCGCGACGGATCTTATAACCATTTGTCAACTCGCGTTTTGTATGGTTCTTTGGAATATTTACAATGAAATCAAACTTATGATCTGAAATCATCTGCATAACATTCAGCTCTGCACCCTCATTCTCGTCCGGCCAGTGAACTGCTACTGCATTAACTCCATTCTCATTCAAGAACTTGGCGGTTCCTGCAGTTGCATAAATATCGTATCCATTTGCCTGAAGCATACGGCTTGGTTCCAACAAATCTACTTTTGATTTAGCATCTCCAGAAGATAGCATTACACTCTTTGCTGGAATTGTATAACCTGTTGCTATAAGAGCATTCAACAACGCCTCATTGAAATCATCACCCAAACAACCAACCTCACCGGTCGATGCCATATCAACTCCCAAAACAGGGTCAGCATTCTGCAAACGAGCGAATGAGAACTGAGAAGCCTTAACTCCAATTCTATCAATATCGAAAGCACTCTTATCCGGCATCTCATATGGAGCATCAAGCATAATCTTGGTTGCAGTCTCAATAAAGTTACGCTTCAACACCTTAGATACAAATGGGAAACTTCGAGAAGCACGCAAGTTACACTCAATAACCTTAATCTGATTATCCTTGGCAAGGAACTGAATATTGAATGGTCCTGATATATTCAACTCCTTAGCAATCTGGCGGCTTATCTTCTTGATTGAACGTGCGGTTGAGAAGTAGATTTGCTGAGCTGGGAATACCAATGTAGCATCACCAGAGTGAACTCCGGCATACTCTACGTGCTCTGAAATAGCATACTCTACAACCTCGCCATTCTTGGCAACAGCATCGAACTCTATCTCCTTGGTCTCCATCATAAACTGAGATACAACAACAGGATAATCCTTTGATACCTCTGTTGCCATCTGCAGGAATCGTGTCAACTCCTCCTCGTTGTGACACACATTCATAGCAGCACCAGAAAGAACGTATGATGGGCGAACCAAAACAGGATAACCAACCTTCTTGATAAACTCCTTCATATCATCAAGACTTGTAAGCTCCTGCCATGCCGGCTGGTCAATTCCAAGTTGATCAAGCATTGCCGAGAACTTGTTACGATTCTCTGCGCGGTCGATTGAAATTGGCGATGTTCCAAGAATCGGAACATCCTGACGATGCAACTTCATTGCCAGGTTATTAGGAATCTGACCTCCAACAGAAACAATCACTCCCTTAGGTTGCTCAAGATCTATAACATCAAGAACTCGCTCAAATGACAACTCATCGAAGTACAAACGATCACACATATCGTAATCGGTAGATACTGTCTCAGGGTTGTAGTTAATCATAATTGATTTATAACCCAGTTTGCGTGCAGTCTGAATAGCGTTAACAGAACACCAGTCAAACTCTACAGAAGATCCAATTCTATAGGCACCTGATCCCAAAACAACTACAGATTTCTCATTCTTGTAGTAGTTTACATCGTAACCCTCAACAGCATAAGTCATATACAGGTAATTTGTCAACTCAGGATGCTCAGACGCAACTGTATTGATGCGCTTTACAGCCGGTACAATTCCCAATCCCTTACGATAGTTACGAACCTCAAGATTCTGATTTTCCATATTGCCTTCGCTCTTAAATACAAAACGAGCAATCTGGAAATCCGAGAATCCATAAACCTTTGCCAGACGCAATACATCCGCAGGAATCTCCTCCATTGTATTGTATCCTGACAAGGTATCCTTCATATCTACAATATTCTTAAGTTTTCCAAGGAACCATGGATCAATCTTGGTCAACTCAAAAATCTTATCAATGCTATATCCTGTCTCAAGGGCCTGCGCAATTGCAAATACACGCAAATCGGTTGGATTAGCCAACTCAGAATCCAAATCATCGAAGTGCACCTTGTGGTCATTACCCACAAATCCGTGCATTCCCTGACCAATCATACGAAGACCCTTCTGTATAACCTCCTCAAATGAGCGACCAATTGACATAATCTCGCCCACCGATTTCATGCTTGAACCAATCAAACGAGATACACCGGCAAACTTGGTCAAATCCCAGCGAGGAATCTTACAAATCAGGTAATCCAAAGATGGAGCTACATATGCAGAATTAGGAGTTCCCATCTCTCCAATCTCGTCAAGAGTATATCCCAATCCAATCTTAGCAGCAACAAAAGCCAATGGATAACCGGTAGCCTTAGAAGCCAACGCCGATGAACGGCTCAAACGAGCATTTACCTCAATAACACGGTAGTCATTTGTCTCTGCATTGAAAGCGTACTGGATATTACACTCTCCGACAATTCCTAAGTGACGGATACAACCTACAGACAACTCCTGAAGCATTTTTACCTGCTCCTCAGTCAATGAACAGGTTGGCGCTACAACTATAGACTCGCCAGTATGAATTCCAAGTGGATCAAAATTCTCCATGCTTGCCACAGTAAAACAGTGGTCGTTAGCATCGCGAATAACCTCGAACTCTATCTCCTTCCATCCTTTCAAAGACTCCTCAACAAGAATCTGGGGTGCGAAGGTAAATGCACTCTCTGCAAGCTCAATAAATTTCTCCTCGTTTGGACAGATACCACTACCCAAACCGCCAAGAGCGTATGCAGAACGAATCATTACAGGGAAACCAATCTTACGTGCAGCAGCCAAAGCATCATCCATATTCTCAACAGCCTGGCTAACCGGAGTCTTCATATCAATCTCGTCGAGTTTCTTAACGAACAAATCGCGATCCTCTGTGTACATGATAACATCAACTGATGTTCCCAACACTTCAACTCCGTACTCCTCGAAAACTCCTTTCTGATACAACTCGGCTCCACAGTTCAATGCTGTTTGACCTCCGAAGGCAAGCATGATTCCGTCCGGACGCTCTTTTTTGATAATCTCAGTTACAAAATATGGTGTTACAGGCAAAAAGTAAACTTGATCTGCAATACCCTCTGATGTCTGAATAGTTGCGATATTGGGATTTACCAACACTGAACGAATTCCCTCTTCTCTCAAAGCCTTTAATGCCTGAGAACCAGAATAATCAAACTCACCTGCCTGTCCGATTTTTAAGGCCCCCGAGCCTAAAACCAACACTTTTTTGAACTGTTTTTTCATCTTATATTACTTCTAAAATATATCAACTTAGGGCATACATTTCTGTATGTTCAAATTGGGTACAAATTTCACATTTTTTCTTGAAAATACAAAAAAAATATGCACTAAATAGCAAAAAAAATATGCGTCAAACAGCAAAAAAATAGCCCCAAAACTATTGCTCAATCCAAATAAAATTACCAACTTTGGACTTTAAAATCAATAACATTTTTTGAAAAAACAAGAAGCTGTTTAAACTTTATTTTGAGAAAGATTTTTGAGAATAGATTTTACTTCGTAGCGAAGGCAATATAGCATATTTCCAAGATAGGAAGTGAAATATAAACCAAAAAGATTCTCAAAGAAGCCGAAACAATTGTAAGCGGTGTGAGAAACACATAAACAATAAAACTTAAACAGATTCTAAATATTAAAAACTATCATAAAACTATGACTAACGAACTAGAAATGAGCCCCAACCTACTAGTGGCTTATCTTGGCAAACCCTCTAGTGAGTTTACCAAAGCGGACATAATCCGCTACATCCGCGAGAACAACATTAAGATGGTTAACTTTATGTACCCTGCTGCGGACGGGCGTTTGAAAACACTTAATTTCGTAATCAATAACTTAGCTTATCTTGATGCAATATTGACTTGCGGAGAGCGAGTTGACGGATCAAGTCTATTCCCTTTCATCGAGGCCGGCAGCAGTGACCTATATGTGATTCCACGCTTCAAAACGGCATTCGTTGATCCATTTGCTGAGATTCCTACTGTTGCAATGCTATGCTCATATTTCAACAAGGATGGAGAGCCACTTGAGAGCTCGCCCGAAAACACACTAAAAAAGGCTTGCACAGCATTCAATAAAGTTACAGGAATGGAGTTCTATGCAATGGGAGAGCTGGAGTACTACGTAATAGCTCCAGACAGTGGTCTCTTCCCGGCAAGCGACCAGAAGGGATATCACGAATCTGCACCATATGCCAAATTCAACGAGTTCCGCACACAGAGTATGGCCTATATTGCTCAAGCCGGAGGTCAGATAAAGTACGGACACTCCGAGGTTGGAAACTTTACAATTGACGGATTAGTATATGAGCAGAACGAAATCGAGTTCCTGCCAGTAGCAGCAGAAGATGCAGCAGACCAACTTATGATTGCCAAGTGGATTATACGAAATCTCGCCTATCAAATGGGATATGATGTAACATTTGCACCCAAAATCACAGCAGGCAAGGCTGGCTCAGGACTTCACATCCACATGAAGATTGTAAAAGATGGTGATAACCAGATGCTTGAGAATGGTATATTGAGCCAAACCGCACGTAAAGCGATTGCCGGAATGATGGAGATGGCCCCATCAATCACCGCATTTGGAAACACCAACCCAACTTCATATTTCCGATTGGTTCCCCATCAGGAGGCTCCGACCAACGTATGTTGGGGCGATCGTAACAGATCGGTTCTTGTTCGTGTACCATTAGGATGGAGTGCAAAATCGGATATGTGCAAATTGGCAAATCCTCTTGAGACAGAAAGTAATTATGATACAAAACAGAAACAGACAGTTGAGATGCGCTCACCTGATGGCTCTGCCGATATCTATCAGCTTTTAGCGGGATTGGCAGTCGCTTGCAGACATGGTTTTGAAATTGAAAATGCTCTCAAAATTGCCGAGAATACTTATGTAAATGTAAATATTCACCACGCAGAAAATGCCGACAAGCTTAATTCTCTGGCACAGCTTCCTGATAACTGCGTAGCATCGGCTGCAGCTCTTGAGAAGCAACGTGCAATTTATGAGGAGCATAATGTATTTAGTCCTCTGATGATTGACGGTATAATCACAAAACTTCGCTCATATAACGATGAAAACCTTAGAGCAGAGGTTCAAGATGATCAGGAGAAGATGCTTGCATTGGTAAATAAATACTTCCAATGCGGATAATACAACAAAGAACATATATAATAAGGTATCACTTTAGTGGCAGAAAAGATATCTATTCAAATTTTGTAACATTTTTGTAATAATTCTGACACTGATACGAAATAAAGCGTCCATAATTTTGCGTAGATTAAAATGTAAAATTATGGACGCAATTTATTTAGTAATTGTAGCATTCATTCTGATTCTGGCAATTTTCGATCTTGTTGTCGGAGTTAGTAACGATGCTGTAAACTTCCTTAACTCTGCAATCGGAGCTAAGGCAGCAAAATTCAAAACAATTATCGCGATAGCGGCAATTGGTATCCTTATAGGAGCATTAACAAGTAATGGAATGATGGACATTGCCCGTCACGGAATGTTCCATCCACAACACTTCTACTTTACAGAAATCATGTGTATATTCCTTGCTGTGATGGTTACAGACGTATTTCTGCTTGACATGTTCAACTCATTGGGAATGCCAACATCAACCACAGTATCAATGGTATTCGAGTTACTGGGAGGTGCATTTGCAATGGCAGTTATTAAGTATGTATCAACAGACGGAGCAGTAGGTTTTGGAGAGATGCTTAACACAGAAAAGGCCTTATCTGTTATCGCCGGAATCTTCCTGTCAGTAGCTATCGCATTTGTATTCGGAACATTGGTTCAGTGGATTGCCCGCATCATTTTCACCTTTAACTTCAAAAAGCACCTTCGCTGGACAATTGGTATCTTCGGAGGTATAGCCATTACAAGTATCGTATACTTTATGCTTGTTAAGGGATTGAAAACCTCTACTATTATGACTCCCGAACTAAAAGCATGGCTGAATGATAACACCATGAAGTTTTTGCTTTATATGTTCTTGGGTTTCAGCATAATAATGCAACTATTACATATATTTAAGATTAATGTCCTTCGTGTTGTAGTACTTGCCGGCACATTTGCACTGGCAATGGCATTTGCTGGTAATGACCTAGTTAACTTTATTGGAGTTCCATTGGCTGGTCTTGACTCATATAGTTACTATATGAGCGAGGGGTCAGGAGTTCCCGGAGAGTACCCTATGGGACGACTTAATGATCCTGCAACCTCGCCCTTTATCTATTTGGCATTCGCAGGAGTTATAATGGTTATTGCCCTTCTAACGTCAAAGAAAGCACACAACGTGGTTAAGACATCCCTTGACCTATCCAACCAAAACGATAGTGATGAGATTTTTGGCTCTTCAAGAATTGCACGAAGCCTTGTTCGCACAACCACATCTACTGCCAATACTATCTCAAAATATATACCCCAAAGTGTAAGTAATTGGGTAAACAAGAGATTTGACAACTCTAAATCAGACATGCCAGAAGGTGCTGCATTCGATATGGTTCGTGCAGCTGTAAATCTTGTAATGGCTGGATTGCTGATTGCTGCAGGTACCTCTCTGAAACTTCCTCTATCAACAACATACGTAACCTTTATGGTTGCAATGGGTAGTTCACTTGCCGACAGAGCCTGGGGACGCGAATCTGCTGTATTCAGAATTACCGGTGTTATCTCGGTAATCGGAGGATGGTTTATCACTGCTGGAGCTGCATTTATCCTTGCATTCCTTGTAACGAACATAATGCACTTCGGAGGCTTCATTGCAATGGGATTATTGATTATTCTTACAATCTATTTGTTGATTAGAAGCAATATCCGCTATAAGAAGCGCGAGGCAATGGCAAACTCTGAGGATCCTATCTTCCAGGATATGGTAAAGAGCAAAGATCCGGACGAGGTATGGTCACTATTACAACAACACTTTGCCAATAACTCTAGACAAGAGATCAGTTTTATTATCAATACATACACTTCAATTACTGATGCCTTTATCAACGAGGAGTTGAAGCCACTTCGCAAAGCTAAAACAGACACGGATAACGAGTTGCTTAACACTAAACGTGCCCGTAAACGCGAAATGGTATGCTTAAAGAAAGTTGATAGCAAGGTAGCGTTCAAGAACAACACGTGGCTACACCTTGGTTTCAATAGTTGCGAGCAGATGATATACTGTTTGAAACGCATCAATGAACCATGTAAAGAGCACATAGATAACAACTTCACTCCACTACCGGACAAGTACATCAAAGACTTCCTGCCGGTGCGCGACAAGTTGATTGCATACTTTATGCGAGGTAACCAGATGATTACTACAAAGGATTATCCTAACAATATCGGAACACTACTGGAGGATTGTGAATATCTGAAGGACGAGTTATCTAAACTACGCAAACGTCTTATTGACAATATGCAAAAACAAACAGGAAGTACCCGAGTTTATATGGTTTACCTGAATATGTTGCAAGAGTCTCAAGAGGTTGTCAGCGCTTACCGCCACCTTATGCGAAGCGTAAGTAACTTTGAAGGATTCCCCACCACAGCTTTGACTCAAGACGATCTTCGCGAAGAGACTGTAATGGCATAATTGCAATAAATTCTTCGTCGACAAAACCGCTTAGTGAGAGTATCAATTCTCCTAAGCGGTTTGCTTTTCTCACAAAAAATCACCAACTTTACGCTTTATTATAGCGATTCACAATGAGCAATACCCCAAAAATATTAGTTGTTGATGACGAAGAGGATTTATGCGAGATTCTTCGTTTTAACCTTGAAAGCGAAGGTTACATTGTTAGTACAGCCAATAGCGCAGAAGAGGCAATGAAACTCAACATTATTGACTACGACTTGATTCTACTCGACGTTATGATGGGCGAGATTTCAGGATTCAAGATGGCAAAGATATTAAAACAGAATCCACAAACAGCCTCAATCCCAATAATATTCACAACAGCAAAAGATACTGAAAATGATATAATTACTGGCCTGACAATCGGAGCAGATGACTATATTTCCAAACCATTTTCACTTCGCGAGGTATGTCTTCGCGTCAATGCTGTACTAAGAAGAATATCACATCGTAACCAAACCGGGGCAACATCCACAAATGATATTCTTACATACAAAGAACTAGTTCTCAATACATCAAAAAAATCACTATTCATCAATAACGAACAGATAGACCTGACCAAAAAGGAGTTTGAGATATTGTATTTACTACTCAATAATCGTGGACGTCTGTTTACTCGAGAAGAGATACTTGATAGAGTATGGAGAGACGAAGCTATTGTAACCACAAGAACTATTGACGTGAACATCACTCGTCTACGCAAAAAATTAAAGGAGTATGGTTCCAACATAACTGCCCGTTCAGGATTTGGATACCGTTTTGAAGATTAATTGAGTATGAAGAAACAATCAACATTCGGCTTACGTCTATTCTATTCAGTAATGTCGCTATTTGCAATATTCACGCTGGTATTCGTTTTATACCAACACAGCCGCGAACGTACATATAAAGTAGCAATACTGAATGCACAGCTTCAAACATATAACCAAGCAATATACAAGGGAGCTCTTAACGATGAGAGTGCTCATACCAACTCCATCAAATCATTAGTAGAGAGACATATCAAGGAACTCAACGTTGAAAATCTGCGAGTTACCATTATAACAGAAGATGGTAATGTACTATACGACAATCACAAAAATCAAGACTATGGATTTACAAATCACCTTGACCGAAACGAGGTAAAAAGTGCGCTTGCCAATGGAAGCGGCTACGCTATCAATCGTCAATCAGCCACCACAGGAAGCAATTACTTCTATTCGGCAACACACTTTCCTAATGAAAAGATCATAATTCGTAGCGCCCTGCCATATAACACATCACTTATCAATATACTTAAGACAGACTACTCATATTTGTGGTTTGCATTAGTAATCTTTGTTGCCCTTACATTTATACTGCTACAATTCACAAGTAACGTAGGAGCCACAATTACCAAATTGCGTGATTTTGCCGTTCATGCAGCCAAAAACGAGCCATTAGACAAACTTTCAAATGAAAAATTTGCCGACGATGAACTGGGCGAAATCTCACAAAACATAGTCAGAATTTACGAAAACTTTCTTAAAAGTCTTGAGGACAAAACACGCATAAAACAACAACTCACACAAAACATCGCCCATGAATTAAAAACTCCCGTAAGTAGCATTCAAGGATACCTTGAAACCATCATCAACAATCCAAATATTGATTCGGAGAGACGTACAAAATATATGGAGCGTAGCTACGCTCAGACCGAACGGCTGGCACACCTAATTAACGATATCGCAATACTTAATCGGCTTGATGACAACAGCGTATCACTGCACGAAAATGAGAATGTAAATATCTCACAATTGGTAAAGGATATTGAAAACCAGGTGGCTCTACAGTTAGAAAAGCATACTATTCGCTTCAACAATCTGCTCCCAGATCAACTTACTGTTCATGGTAATCGTTCGCTACTCTACTCTATATTCAGAAACCTGACCGATAACGCAATAATATATGCTGGCGAGGGTTCAGTTATTACCATAAAATGTGATATCGAAGAGGAAGAGAAATACCATTTCACCTTTTATGATAACGGGATTGGAGTGGCTGAAGAGCATCTTGAAAAGATATTTGAGCGCTTCTACCGAATAGACAAAGGACGAAGCCGAGCAAATGGAGGTACAGGCTTAGGATTATCAATTGTAAAAAATGCTGTACTCCACCATGGAGGCGTAATAAATGCCTACAATCAACCAGGAGGAGGTCTTGCCATAAAATTTACAATACGCAAAAATTGACACTCGTCACAAAATAGGTATAAATACCCATAATTGACAAAGAATATAAAGGTATTTTTGCGTGTTAAATTTTGTGAAGTGAGATTTAAAAAATTCAAAATATGAAGTGGTTACAAAAATTTAAAACAGAAGATTGGGTTGTTGTAGCAGTAAGCATTGTCCTGCTTATAATGGCGTATACAATTCCAACACTGATTCCCGGAATCCCAAAGGGATTGACAGCATTGAAAGATTATCAGGCAGCAGGAATTCTATTCTGCATTGTTGCTGCCAGTTTTGTATTTGGTTGGGTTCTTTTGGGACGCTCGCTTAAGGGTTGGTTACCATCATTGATTGTGGTTTTCGCAGTTTCAATGCTGGCTCAACTTACAGCATCAATTCCAATAGTAAAAGAGTATGGTTTCGAGGCTGTATTCTTCTCAGTTATCTATGGATTGATTATCCGTAACTTCTTGCACATTCCGGAGTGGATGAAACCTGCAATTCAAGGAGAGTTCTTCATCAAGATCGGAGTTGTTTGCTTGGGAGCAACAATCCTTATCGGCGATGTATTGAAACTTGGAGCTGTTGGTTTGATGCAGGCAATCTTCGTTGTAGGTATTGTATGGTTCTGTGCATACCTGATTGCACGTCGTTTCAAAGTTGACCGTCGTTCAGCTATGGTAATGTCAAGCGGATTGACCATCTGCGGAGTATCTGCATGTATTACTGCATCACGCGTAGCTAAGGCCGATGACAAGAAGCTATCATACATTGTATCATTAGTACTGATTATCGTAGTTCCAATGATCTATTTAATGCCATGGTTGGCAAAAACCATCGTTCCACTAATCTTTGATAACGATCAAGTAATCGCTGAGGTATCGGGAGCATGGATTGGAGGTACAATCGATACAACCAGCGGAGTTGTTGCATCAAGCTCTATGTTGGGCGATGAAGCAAACCAGCAGGCAGTTATCATTAAGGCCGTTCAGAACATCTTGATCGGAGTAGTTGCATTCTTCATTGCTCTTTACTTGTCAATAAAGGGCGATGGCGAGACAAGCATCAAAGATGAGAAACCAACACCAAAGATTATCTGGGAGAAGTTCCCTAAATTCATCATTGGATTCGTTGTTGCATCGTTGGTATTCAGCTTATTGCAACAGGGAGATTTGCTTACATTAAATGAGAAAGGCAAAATTATCGAGACAAGCTTGGCAAAGACATTCAGTACCCTATTCTTCGGAATTGCATTTACCTGCATTGGATTGGATACTCGTTTGAAAGATATTATCAATAAAGAGAACCGCAACATCATGTGGGCATTTATCACTGCACAGGGTGTAAACATTATAGTTACTCTACTTATTGCATGCCTGATGTTTGGTATCATCAAACCTCTTATTATGGGCTAATTTAGAGAACAAAATGCAATTTTGATATACATCATTTTGCTTAAAAAAAAGATATTTGGTAATATCAATTCTTAAAATATACGAGCGACTACGCACCTTGAATAGCGTAGCCGCTTATTTTATTTAATATCAAACATTTACTAAACCATTTTTAACACAACTGCTTTTAACAAAATAGAAAAAAATATTAACTTTGTGTGTTATTCTAAAATGAAAAATTAATTAAACCTTAACTAATTATAACTGAAATGAACAAGAAACTATTATCATGCATCTGTGCAGTAAGTGCACTATTTGCAACATCTTGCTCAAATGATGAAAAGTACAATGCCGAAGATGGTATTGTTACATTCAATATTGAGCGCCCTGAAAGCGTCTCACGTGCATATGGCGACGGAGAGACTGCCAATACTCTTTACTACGCTGTATATGACGAGCAGGGCAACGAGTTGACTGAGCTTCGTGGAGTGGTTGAGAACTTCTTTATGAGAACAAGCGTAACATTGAAACTGGTAGCAGGCGACACCTACAGTTTAATCTTCTGGGCAGCTCACGAGGATGCTCCATATACAATCGACTGGACAGCAAAAACAATGACAGTAAACTACGATGGTATCGAGGCTAACGACGAGACTCTTGATGCATTCTGGAACATCGTTGAGCCATTCAAAGTTAAAACGACTGCAGACATCGACGTAGATTTGTATCGTCCTTTTGCACAGTTGAACGTATTTACCAAAGACACCGAGGATGCTCGTAAATCAGGTTTGGTTGTAGCAGAGACTCAAATCAGCGCACCTGTTTACACAACCTTGAACCTATGGACCGGTGAGGTTAGCGACCAGCAGAAACGTACATTCAACTACACTGCTCATGCAACAGGTACAATGGTTATCAAGGGAGAGACATATGACTACCTCACAATGAACTACCTTTTGGTTGCAGAGGATCCTGAGTTGGTAGAGATGACATTCTACTATAACGAGGACGAGACAACAACATACTCTCGCGATTTCGGTTCTGTACCTGTAGAGCGCAACTACAAGACAAACATCTATGGAGAGTTGTTGACCAAGGGTATTGACTTCAACGTTGAGATTATTCCTGACTTCTTGAAACCAGACAAAGAGTATGGTGTTGCAAATAACGAGACAACTGTTACTCCCGAGAATATTGGAACAATGATGTTCGACGCAGACAACACAACATACAACTTTGTCGGAGCATTCACAGGCGAGATTGTAATCAAGGCTGCAGCAGGCAAGATACAGGTATTCAATGGTAGCGATGCTACATTTGACAGCCACATTAAATTCACTGCAGGCAGAATTGCTGACAACACAGTTGACATTACCAAAGAGCGTACAGGAAGCTACACATTGACAGGTTTCTCTACACCTAACTCTATCAGCGTAGGTGCAAATGCAGTTAACTCATTGACTGTTGCAGATTGTGAGGCATACACAATGGACTTCAACACATCAAACACCGACGTAACTCTCTCTAACAATACAATTGTTCGTCCAGCAACAGCAGAGGAGTCATACGTTAGATACGATGGAGGACAGAACAAGAATGTAATCTACTTCTACTCAGATAACTACAGTCTGACAATGTTGAATAACACCATCAGTGATGAAAAGGGTGCAGGAAATTGCTTGCAGTTATTGGGTAACTATGAGCAATTCCAGAGCAATGTAACCTGGACAACATCAATTGATATGCGTGGCAACAATATTAGCAACACAGGCAAGCATCCACTTGTAAAGATCTATAATGATCCTACATACGCACCTGTAGCCTGGCCTACAGATTACGAGATTAGCGAGGCCGCAGAGACATTGGCTAACCAGATTGTAAACGAGAATACTATTTCATACGTAGATTGCCCTCTTGAGGTACTTTGCCGTGCAACCGGTAAAGCAGATGCAAACATCAAACTTTACGGCAATTCAGTTCAGTATAACAAGACAGATGGAATCTATGCAGTAGGTTCTGCAGAGGGCTTGAGATACATTGCCGAGACGATTTCATCTCCAAATATTGAGTTGACCGGAGATATCTACTTGACAGAGGACTGGACTCCAATTGCCAAGAAGCATGGAGTTACCCAGGACTTCAAGATGACTCTTGATGGTAAGGGATACACTATCTATAACATGAACATTAATGCTGCAGATTCTAAGGATCAGGGCTTGTTCAGCAAAGCTGCCGGTACAATCAAGAACCTGAACTTTGCAAATGTAACAGGAACAGCTAAGGGACGTTTGGGAGTTATTGCAGGCCAATACTCAGGAACTATTGAGAACTGCACCGTAACTGGAGCTACATTGTCAGTAAGCGAGGACAGAGTTGGAGGTCTTGTAGGACTTAGCTACGACTGTAACATTGTTGGTTGTACTCTTACAGAGTTGAACCTGACAGCAACCGACGGACATGCAGGAGGTTTGATTGGAACTATTTCTGGCGGAGCAAAGGACAGCTACACCAACAATACAATCAGCGGCACCATCGCTTCTGGTAATGGCGCAGACGCAGGTGCATTGTATGGTGGTAACGCCGGTGGTACATTTACCGAGAGCGATAATGACGCGACAGGTGTCGTAATAGAGTAATCGCCCCTACCCTAATTGATACAAATGGCGACCAGATCACTATTCTGGTCGCCATTCTTTATTACATAAGATTACTATCCCACCTAACTGCCAATCTATATCACCTTATGACGCATAAACCGTTTGACATTTTCGGAATCATCAATCTATCTCCATATAGCCAATATGTGCATTAGCCTTTTTAGATATCTTAGACGTTTTCAATATGATTAACTCAAAACTTGTCTCTTGGGGATATCCGGTATAAGATTCCAGATAAACCTCAATATCATCGCAAACCTCACATCCATTCATCATTGTGTTCACCCGTAGAATTGGATAAGCCCTCTCAACCAAAACAACTACTAGCGAATTTTTTGAGAAATCAATATCAGGGAATTTTGCATCTGTAATCTGCTTCAATTCAGTATTGTTACGAATCAAATAGAGATATTCCGAAGACAAATTCCACACAGCTCCCTTTGGATATGCAACTCGTTCTGCATCAATAGGGCCAATATGTGTATGCTCACAATCAGTACCTACAACAATTTCTGACTCCTCATCTCCAAAATGATATGTAACTCCTGGTTGAATAAGTGTATCCAATTGTTCATGAATACATGGCACATGAAAAGGGACAACCTCACTACACGAAAAGACTAAGATTGCCACCAAAATCAAACATAACTTTTTCATATCTGCAAATTTAAAATCACTTGCCACAAATATACTCATTTTTTTATGAACAAATAACTTTACTCATTTTTTACGCAAAATTGCAGCTATCACCATCAGAGTACAAAAAGATTATTAATCACATAAAAGAGCTTGAATAGTCTATAATTAAGTGAGGGTGCGCCGGAATGGCACACCCTCCTTAAACACTTATAACGATTTGTAAAATATTACTTAATCTTCTCCTCAATCCACTTGCGGGCATTGACAAAGGCCTCGATCCATGGGCTGACCTCGTCGTTCTCACGACCCTCATAGTAGTATGCCCAGTTCCAAGGATACAATGCACGCTCTGGGTGCGGCATCATTGCCAGGTGGCGTCCATCCTTACTGCAAATTGCTGCAGCTGCGTATGGAGAGCCGTTTGGATTTGCAGGATATGTATCGTAGCAGTATGTTGCAGGGATACAGTACTCATCCTTAGCGTAAGGCAAGTAGTACTTACCCTCTCCGTGAGCTACCCAAACTCCCAACTTGCTGCCGGCCAACGAACCAAGCATTACAGAGTTGTTTGGTTGAATCTCAAGGCTAACGAAACCTGACTCAAACTTATGCGAGTTGTTGTGAAGCATCTTAGGCATCTCTGCATGCTCAGGATAAACAACTCCCAACTCTACCATACATTGACATCCGTTACAGATACCAACACTCAATGTATCCTCGCGCTTGTAGAAGTTCTCCAAAGCAATTCTTGCCTTCTCATTATATTTAAATGCTCCTGCCCATCCCTTAGCAGATCCAAGAACGTCTGAGTTTGAGAATCCTCCAACGAATGCAATCATATTTACATCCTCAAGTGTCTCACGTCCTGAAACAAGGTCGGTCATGTGAACATCCTTAACATCGAATCCTGCCAAATGGAAGCACCATGCCATCTCACGGTCGCACTGACAACCCTTCTCACGGATAATAGCCATCTTAATTCCAGACTTGCCCTCTCTACTCTTTGTCAAGCCCATATCTGCCAACTTACCAGTGAAGTGCTCAGGGAACTTATATTGAAGCGGAGAGTTCTTATAGCTTGCATAACGCTCAGCTGCTTGAGCCTCACCACTCTGCTTTCTATCCAATAGGTAACTGCTCTTATACCACAAGTCACGCAATGATGGAATATCAAAGTTCCAGTTTCCTGCGCTGTGTTTCAAGTTCAAAGCACCAGCCTTGCCCGGACGTCCAATGAAGCTGTACGCAACTCCTGCCTCATCAAGGATAGCAGCAACCGCCTTCGCATCAGAATCCTTGAACTGAAGAATAACTCCAGGATTCTCGGCAAACAACAACTTAACAATATCACTCTCCTTAATAGCACTCAAATCAATATCAAGTCCTGCACGGTTGTCAGCAAAACACATCTCCAACAATGTTGTAATCATACCTCCTGCAGAGATATCGTGTCCAGCCAATACATATCCACTCTCAATAAGTTTCTGAACAGCTGTAAATGCAGATACAAAGTATTGAGAATCCTTTACATCCGGAGCAGTATCACCAATCTTACCCTGTGTCTGAGCAAAACTTGAACCTCCAAGTTGCAACTTATCGAATGAGAAGTCTACATATACCAACTCTGAATTTGGCTCACTCTTCAATACTGGATCTACAATCTTGGTAAAGTCTGTAACCTCGCCCACAGTAGATATGATTACTGTTCCCGGAGCTACAACCTTCTTATCGCCATACTTCTGGGTCATTGACAATGAGTCCTTACCTGTTGGGATATTCAAACCAAGCTCAATAGCGTAGTCGCTGGCAGCCTGAACAGCCTTATACAAACGAGCATCCTCGCCCTCATTTCTACATGGCCACATCCAGTTTGCAGATAGAGATACTCCCTTGATTCCCTGCTCAATTGGAGCAAATACCAAGTTTGTAAGAGCCTCACTGATTGCAAGGCGTGAACCTTGAGCAGAGTCAATCATGGCTGCCATTGGAGCATGACCGATTGAGGTTGCTATTCCCTTGTGACCAACATAGTCAAGGGCAACAGCAGCAACATCACTCAAAGGCAACTGCAATGGACCTACACACTGCTGACGGGCGATTCTACCCGATACAGAGCGGTCTACCTTGTTTGTCAACCAATCCTTACAAGCAACAGCCTCGATTTGAAGAACCTGCTCAACATACTCCTCCAACTTCTCTGCACTGTACTCTACCTGTGAATATTTTTCCTTTATAGTTTTGTCAACCATAGTTGTTTTTGGAGGATTACCAAGCATATCGCTCATCTCCAAATCAATTGGCTTCTCGCCTGTACGGTTGTCAAGGAATACAAATTTATGGTCATTGGTTGTCTCGCCCACTACATACATAGGAGCACGCTCACGATCGGCAATCTTCTGCAAGTAGTCAACATCCTTCTCACGAATTACCAATCCCATACGCTCCTGAGACTCGTTACCAACAATCTCCTTATCCGACAAAGTTGGGTCTCCAATTGGTAATTTATCCAAATTGATAACACCTCCGGTCTCCTCAACCAACTCAGACAAACAGTTCAAGTGTCCACCTGCACCGTGGTCGTGGATAGATACGATAGGATTGTTATCCTCCTCGCTCAATGCACGAATTGCGTTATATACACGCTTCTGCATCTCCGGATTTGAACGTTGCACTGCATTCAACTCAATGGCACCTGCATAAACTCCGGTATTTACCGACGACACTGCACCACCACCCATTCCAATGCGGTAGTTATCACCTCCAAGAAGCACAACCTTTTGTCCGCACTCAGGAGTCTCTTTCAATGCCTGCTCACGATTTGCATAGCCAACACCACCTGCCTGCATGATAACCTTATCGTAACCGAATGTTGCGCCATCCTCCTCATGCTCGAATGTTAGCAATGAACCACAAATCAATGGCTGACCAAACTTGTTACCAAAATCCGATGCTCCATTTGAAGCTTTAATCAAAATCTGCTCAGGAGTTTGATACAACCACTTTCTTGGATCTACAGCCTGCTCCCATGGACGATCACTCACAATTCTTGGGTACGATGTCATATATACAGCTGTTCCTGCAATTGGAAGAGCAGCTATACCTCCTGCTATACGGTCGCGAATCTCACCACCGGTTCCTGTCGCAGCTCCGTTAAATGGCTCAACAGTTGTTGGGAAGTTATGTGTCTCTGCTTTCAATGAGATTACGGTATCAATATCCTTTGTCTCAAAATAGTCCGGCTTATCATGAGTCTTGGGAGCAAACTGAACACTCTTTGGACCATCGATAAATGCACAGTTATCTTTATATGCAGATACAATTCTATTTGGATTCTCCTGTGAAGTTTTCTTAATAAGTTTGAAGAGCGAGGTCTCCTTCTCCTCACCATCGATAACGAATGTACCGTTGAAAATTTTATGACGACAGTGCTCAGAGTTTACCTGAGAAAAACCAAATACCTCAGAATCGGTCAATGGGCGTCCCAACTTCTTTGACAATCCCTCAAGATAGTTCATCTCATCCTCGTTCAACGCCAATCCCTCTTGTACATTATACGCACGGATATCTTCAATGTGAACAATCGGATCAGGTTGTTTGTCAATAGTATATACACTCTGATCAATTCCATTGTAGAATGACCTCAACATTGGATCATAAGGTGCATTTTGATCATCAACTGCAGTAAACTCCTCAATACGAAGAATTCCTGTAATACCCATATTCTGGGTAATCTCAACAGCGTTAGTACTCCATGGTGTAATCATTTCGCGGCGAGGTCCCACGAAATAACCCTCCAATGCACTTGACTCGCATCGCTTTGCACCACTGAACAACCACTCTAACTTGCCGGTATCCAATGGATTTTCATTCTCTTTGTAGTGAACGGCATAAACCGTTGACTCCTTCTGATAAAAAACTATCATCATGTTATATTTATTATTGATTTATTTACTTTAAATCGTACTCCAAATATCTTGCAAATATAGTAAAATCTATGAATAAACTCAAATATTACAAAAACTATATTGCCAAACGCATTCCAAATGTTATGGCACCATACGACGGCTCATACCCAACAACTCGCTTTGATATTCTATAACTTCCTACCCAAAAAGAAGCTCCTCGAAGCACCTTGAACTCTCCGGTCGATGGTCCCTTCGGATTGTTAACGGGCGAGACTGAATAATAATTACTGCCATACCAATCATTGCACCACTCAAGAACATTACCAGTCATATCATATAAGCCCAACTCATTTGCCTGTTTCTTACCAACCGGATGAGTCTTGGAACCTGAATTTTTATCACTCCAGGCAACTGAATTCAAGTCATTGCTTCCACTATACATATAATTATTGGAGTTATTACCACCCCTTGCAGCAAACTCCCACTCAGCCTCTGTCGGCAAACGGAATTTCAAACCGGTAAGCGCATTCAATTTTGAGATAAATGTCTGACAATTATCCCAACTGATATTCTCGACAGGCAAATCATCGCCCTTCACCTTTGAAGGATTACTACCCATCACAGCTTTCCACTCTCTCTGCGTAACCTCATATCTATTTATACTAAAGCCAGACACAGTAACTCTATGAACAGGTCTCTCCTCTTCGGCTTCATTACTACCCATCAGGAATGATCCTCCGGATACCTTTACCATATTGTGTATCAATTTGCGCAATTCAGACTTCTGAGAACTTGTAGCCCGACTGCTCCAATTCACCTTAAAGCCATTAATCACCTCTGTTTCATTTACAGTTGTTGGTACATCTTGCGATCTATCCTCTACGTTACGTTCAAAAATATGATTCACAACTGTGGGCGATAAACCAAAAGCATACGACACAGAATAGCTCTTGTAGCCTTCCAGTTTCAGCTCTATCTTATGCGAAGTGTATGCCTCATACTCTTTCCCCTTAATAGGCGTTTTACCTATATATTTACCATCTACATATACACGGGCTCCCGTAGGCTTACTCTCAACATAGAGTTGGGTCATCTCTTCTGCCTCAACCTCTTTTGCACTATTTGATGTAACTGCAACACTATCACTACCCCAATCTGTTTGAACAGTGGGAACCTCCGGATTCTCAAGATTATTTTCTACATAATGCTCTTCCGGCAAAAAAGAGATGATTATAATAACAGCAATAATCGCAGCTATGACTCCCAACAAAATAGGTTTAACACCTCTTTTCGATTTTTGGGGTTTTACATCTCTTTTATCAATCGTAACAGCTCCACCATTGGAAAAACCACCTCCTGCAGCTCCGCCTCCCGATACACTCTTCTTATTAAAAGGAGAATTGCTATTCAAATCTATTTCGGTCTTTTCGTCCACGTCAACCGTATCTATCACAGTTTCTTCTCCTCTCAACTCTCTGACAAACTCTGCAACACTCTGATAGCGCTGCTTTTTTGTAACACTCATTGCCTTAACCAGACAATCAATAGTATGCTGCGACACTCCTAACGTCTTCAACTTATCGATTGGCAAACCATCCTCTAATACAACCGCAGCAAGAGGTGGACGTTTTCCTGTAAGCATTTTGAATAGAGTTCCACCCAAAGCATAGACATCCATAGTTACCGGCAAATCCTTACCCTCCTGATAATTGGCCTGCTCTAATGGAGCATACCCAGGAGTTCCGCCCCCGATAGTTGTGCTTGACTCCGGTTCATTATTCTCATCATACTGTTTTGAGAGGCCGAAATCAATAATGACTGCATCATTATTCTTATTGAGCATTACATTGGATGGCTTCATATCCAAGTGAAGCATCTTATTGTCATGCATAAACTGCAACGCTTTGGATATCTGAGTAAAGTAATACAATGCAATACTTTCGGACAATCTTCCCTTACTCTCAATAAGTGCATCCAGACTATTACCCTCGCAATACTCCATTGCATAATAACAGGTATTGTTTGTCTCAAAAGACTCCAACACTCTCACGATATGAGGATGGTTCAACTTACTCAGATTCTCAGCCTCGCGCTGAAACTTTTTACGGTAATGGTCATATAATCCATTACTGTTACTACAGGTAACCGTACTTGCCTCACGGCCATTTATATCGCGCATAAAGAACTCTTTAATAGCAACATTTATGGTCGTAGTAAATGTACCCAAAGCTCCTTGAACTTCTATATTGGTCGTAGCCAGATAGGTTATTCCGAAACTCCCCTGTCCCAGAACCTGCTTAATTGTATATACATATGCAGCTCCCTTTAAGACAGTCCCTGAAGGCAAACTATATGTCATATTCGTAGTTTTATAATTTTCTTAAGACAAAAGTACTATCTTATACAATTAAAAGCAAGATTTTCAACTATTATATACCGGATGGACACACAAAATCAGACACCTGTAATA
The DNA here is from genome assembly GCA_017936285.1 of Marinifilaceae bacterium. Classification (GTDB taxonomy): domain Bacteria; phylum Bacteroidota; class Bacteroidia; order Bacteroidales; family Marinifilaceae; genus RGIG9079. The sequence goes on from JAGBFU010000017.1 coordinate 31,128, forward strand.
TTCCTCAAAACAAACAAGACAAATTCAGTACCTTATAGATTAACAACTCATTACACAAAAAAAGCGGAAGGTGAAAAGTTAAAAACCACCTTCCGCTATAACTATGTATAACTATGTATGCCCTTATTGCGAAATATAATCATGTACATTTAACATGTAAAGCTTCTCATTATAATCTCGAAGCAGCATCTCGCCACTACCATCACTATTCAGAATAGCTGAACGAACTCCAGGCAATGCAATAGGCAAGACAACCACAAGATTACCATCCCAGTCAAATACACGAATCTCATTAATAAAAGCCTCACGATCTTTAAGTGTTGTTCGCTTACCGCTCCATAGTGCATAAATGTAATTATCGTCAACACATATTCCATCGTAGCATGACACCTTTGAGACGGTAAAAACAGTCGGCATCATTACATCATCTACATCAGGCTCCCCCTCTCCTATTATGTGTTTATATTCTCCCGTCTCAGCATCAAATATTGACAATCTTGACATTACCGACGACAAATATGCCATTTTACTACCATCTGGTTTTGGCATCATAGATGCACTTGTCAACATTAAATTCATATAGCCGTCAGCATTAGGATCATCATTTAATATTGGTTTTTTGTACATGGGATATTGCATTGTATCCCCTTTATCTGCTATATACAAAGTTGGAGGAAAATAATCTCTACCATTAAGAGTAGCACTTTTACCGGTAATTGTAATAGCTTCGCCCGAGGCAATCATGATTCCTTCACCATTAAGAGTAGCACTTTTACCGGTAATTGTAATAAGCCATTTCGTATTTGACATTTTAGTCATAGATATAATACTTTCCCTTATATCTGACAATCCTGAGATTTCATCTTTAGAGAAAACATCATCTATAACCGTTTTACCACTATTTACCGATTTTGTATAGTTTAAGCAGTATAGAGAATCGTAATACGGTCCTGAATATAGAGACTTATACTCTCCATTCTCATACATCATTTGTCCCATCGAGAATATATTCATAAACTCTCCGGCTCCGCGTCCCTGAGGCATAAGTCCCGCTTTATACGTACCGGTATTAAAATCATATACCTTTATCAGTACAGAATCATTTCTTGAATCGGTAATAAACAGATCATCACCAATCAAAGTTATTCCTCCTGAAACAATATAATCCGGCAGATTCACTACTTGCGGAATTACTGTATCAACACGGAACTTATCTATTGAAATTACATTCTCTTCGCCATAAAAATATCCGCTATCTTTACATCCCACAATACCCACACCTACAAGCCATAAAAAGGCAATAACTCCAAACTTTTTCATACACTTAACTTATTTGTTCATCATTGTATCTTTGCCAAAATTAAACAAAAAAAATACGATTCAAAGAAAACGCAAAAAAAACTACAAGCCACGTTTAATATCAAAATCCATAAACATACCCCTCGCAATTTATTACCTTAAACGGAGTTTTACACCCCTAAAAGATTCCTTACAACAAACCAAAGAAAATAGAGAGCAACATAGAGCATCAAAGTTGTACGTCCGAAGAGATATTTTCTGAATCTATATAGCCTGCCATTAATATCATAAACCACAACTATTGTACATAGAAGAAGATAGATAACCGAAAAAATAATAAACCAATTATATTGCAACGCCTGTATAATATGGCCGTGCAAAAGAGCCGAAAAGGCCCGCTGTGTTCCACATGAAGGACAGTTCAATCCTGTGAGTAACTTTATCGGACATTTAGGGAAATAAATTCCTAAAGTATCGAACCAACAATAATAAATAATACCTGCCACAACAAGCATGACAGGTATTACTATTCTGATTATCCTTAGTTTAATCATATTGACACATATCCATACTCATTGGCACCAAACAAACCGGCCAAAAGTATTATCATAAAATACAATACGCTGACAATACCCGCTGCTACCGCACTGATTATACTCCACTTCTTAGCATCGTGTGAAGCCTTATATGCCCCCTCATAATCACCCATAGCATATAAACTTTCTACCTTTGATGATTTAATGATTGCATACACTCCAAATGGCAAACAACAAAAACATGTAGTCAGGATGGCCCATAACAGATATGTATCAGGGCGAGGAGGCTTCTGCATCTGCATTGGTCCTTGATGAAATTGCTGTTGATTCTGTTGATACTGATTAAACTGTGGCGCACCATCGCCTACATAATTTCGAGTGTACTGATTCTCCTCCATAACTATTTATAATTTTTTGCAAATATAGAAAAGTTGTACTAAATATCCAAACTCTCTAACCAACTTCTGAGGGCTTTATGCACATCCTCCTGATACTTAAAACCATTACCATATCCCCAACCATGCTTACCTGAAGGATAGATATGTAGCGATGCCGGAATTTTAAACCTTTTCAACGCATTATAATATATCACTCCATTCAATGGATCCACAGTTGCATCATCGTCCGAGTAAAATATGATTGCAGGGGGAGTTTTTGCTGTCACCATCTTCTCGTTACAATAATATTGTATCAACGCTTCAGGAGGATTCATTCCTATCAAAGAACTTCTACTGTCAGGGTGCGTGAAACTTTTATCAAATGTAATTACAGGATAGAATAGAATCTGAAACGCCGGTCGTTCATTTCCAGACAAATGCGTAGCAGCTGTCGAAGCCAAATGACCACCTGCAGATGACCCCATAATTCCTATTTGATCACGATACACACTCCACTCTTCCGCATTCTCCTTGATTACCCTGATTGCCTCGCGTACATCACTTAAAGGAACATTGTGATTATAGATTGGCATTCTGTATTTTAGTACCACAAACGTATATCCCATATCTGTAAAAAATGGAGCCCAGTCATACCCTTCATGTCCAAGAGCAAGAAATTGATATGCCCCACCCGGACAACACAAAATTGTCTTTCCGTTTCCTTTCTCTTTATCAGGAAAATAGACTCTGATAGATGGTTTATAGTTAACTGTACTATCGGCAAAGGGTTCTGTTATATCTCTGCCATTTGAGTAATAAAAGCCATTAGGCCACAAATCAATCTCCTCATATTTCTGAGAATATGTTGTCAGCGCACCAAACACCAACAACACCAATAACAACGCTCTTTTCATAGTTATTAAATTTTTCACAAAGCTACAAAAAAAATCTCAGAGTCACAATAGCTAATCGTTGGGAGTTTGGAGTGAAAATCAATGTGAATCATCCTAAATAATGTTTACAAATTTAACTTATTATGTGTAAATCTATTTTAGGACAAGACAAACTAGTGTTCGCCATTGCTACGCAATGCCGCAAAATCGGCGGCGGTTAACCACACTTCGTGTGCTTCTACTCCTCGCGGTTCGGCATAATCCAAGTAAACTTGTTTTCTGCACTCACTCCGCAGCGCCGGTTCGGCATAATCCAAGTAAACTTGTTTTCTGCACTCACCTTGCACGATTTTTCCTAATTCCTAATTCCTAATTCCTAAT
>JAGBFU010000018.1 GCA_017936285.1 Marinifilaceae bacterium
CTGCCGCTGTAGGAAAACTAAACTCAAATGGCTCTCCATTACGAACTACAACCTTATGGTTCCAGTAACGTGTCGCTTTAGCATCTATTGGATCATTGATCATCTGATTTAAAGGCACATTATACTTAGGCTTATAAAACTCTACCTCGCCCTGCTTCTGCGGAGCAAAAGGGACTACCGTCTGAATATTGTAGTTATACTCAATCGGCAGATAGGCATTATTCAAACCTAAATACTCCTCTTTCGACATTCCCATCGGAAGAGCCTCTATAGGAGTATTATTCATTCTGGTCTGCACTCCAATCTTAGCCTTATCATTCAGATTATTTATTACCATCTTTGGAGCCTCACCATTCATTGCACGTCCACTCTGCTCAATATTACGATAACGCTTTATCCACTCCTCTTCCATTCCCCATATAGACTCAAGGGTTCCATTATAGAAAAAAGTTTTCCGCTCCGAAGGTTTATAATCTTTGGAACTAGAACCAGGAGGAGGCAATGGCTCGCTTGTATAATACATTATACCTCGCTCAACTGCCCACTTTAACTGCTCATAATATCTTGGATTACCATCGGGGCCATAACCAAAAGTCTCAACTGTTGTATAGCCAAGCAGGAAATTCTGCCTTGCATCATGCTCCCTGAAATCGGTCCAGAACTGCTCTTTTTGTGCTTCGATACTCATTGCACCAACCCTAACCTCGCCAAGGGTTTGAACTTTAGAACCATCTGTAGAAAAGATATAGTCAACTCCATATTTACCATAAAATCCCTCATCTGCCTTACACACTCCTATTGGGGCAAAATGCAACGGATCAAGGAAAATAGGCTCCTCCAAAGTAAGCTCAACATTCGGCTTACCCTTGTTTGACAAAGCCTCTACCACAAAACCGGTACCCACCTCAAAAGCCATGTCGTGATAGACAAAATGCCCGGAAGAATCTGCAACGGTTTCATATGCACTACCGTCATCACCAATTATCTGAATCTTTGCATTTGACACCCTATCAGCCCTCTCCCCAATATATGGACGCACAAAACCACTCAACGACTGGCCTCGCTCAATGTAAAACCGGGAATCAGTCACTATTCTGTCATTTATAACCTCGGTAACATCAAATCGCTTCCACCCCTGCGTCAGCAAAAGGTTATCCAACGCCAAAGCCGTCTCATTATTATATGCCGTGAAGTAGTACTCCGGATCTTCAATATAGCCGCTAAGATCTGATGTCAGATTGATATATGCCTCAATTCCCACCGTTGTCGCCAAATGGGTTGTGTGCGCCTCTGACACCACGCTTACCGCCAGATCTGCCTCACCAATAGAGTTAAACTCTATTTGCACTTCGCGTTCCTTACGTGGTGTAACCTGATTACCATCACTGATAGTCAGGCTTTGTTGGGGTTTATGACGATGATACCACATCCTGTTACTATAGACTTTGCCTTGCTTATCAATCAGGGTAAAATTCATAATACCCTCAGGGGCAAAACTAAAATCCATAGGTTTCCCCATTGTATAAGAGACCGGATATACACCCATTGGCATACCTCTACTATTGATAAATATATATTTATCGGAAAGGTCTGTCCCCTCATTAGCAAGAACATTGTAGGTAACGCTCTCGCCATTTTGCGATAACTGCACTGCATAGTGCTCTCCGCTCTCAACCACAGGAATATCTATGCGCTTGGTATTACCATCATCCGTCGTCAAGACTGCTATGTACTTCTCATTGGGCGATGCTTCAATGATAAAACTCCCCATACCCAAATGATTCGTCTCGACATTTACAACCTTAACTCCTGCAGCGCTCTCTATATATCCTTTAACATGAACAGCCAAACCATCACGTCCAATACTCTTCAAGGCGACCCTCTGCTCCACACCGCAAATCATTGCTCCTCCCTCAGGAAAGAATTGAACATCAAAATCGGTCTTGCTCTCAGGCAACTTGAAATAACGCTCAAAACTCCATGGAACATCGTGCGAAAAAGCAATCCAGATATGATCGGAATTTGGGTCTTCTATTCTTATTTGAGTCTGACCACTATATCCCGTATTAGCCGTCATCATCATCGTATCCGGGGTCTCGCCCGGAATAAAATAGTTAAATTTTATATGCTGGTACTTCTCGCCAACACTATTCACAAAGTTTATCTTTAACAGGCGCGTCCCCCCTTTATCATTCAGAACATCCATATTGCAACTAACTCCATGATCAAAAGGATTAATTACATAAAAGCGTTTACGGAAAAACATCTCCTCCCCCTGCTCCTGCATCCAATAGGTAAATGCACGTACATAGTACTCTCCCTGTGAAAGATTATCAGCCAGGGCAAAATAGCCGTTAAACGAGGAGTCTTGCGTATTATAGGCTATCTTCTCACGCCAATATAAAACTCCCGACCTATCCACAACATCGACATAGATATAACGGCTACAATCAACCTCCTGATTTGTGGTAGCATTAAAAAGGAATCCGCGCAAAAACATAGTATCGCCCGGTTGATAACTATCCCTGTCTGTTTGCAGGTATACTTTTTCATTACGAACTGAAGAGACATAGTCAAAGAAACTATTGGCAACATCTGTCTCAAAACTTTGCGATTTTACACTCTGCACATGGCAAGATGCAACTATTGACACCAACAAACATAACACTCTTTTCATAACAGACACTATTTTATTGTATTAACTCTTGCAATTTACAAATAATACTCATTTATTCAAAGCTTATTGCAATAAAAAATTAGTTTTTAATTATTTTTAACCAAAAATCGCCACATCAACTATTAGAATCTTGATATAAATTTAAAACATATTCTTAGCCTGTCACTTAAAAAAGATTACCCCCAAAAGTTTTGTGCAACTTTTGGGGGTAATAGTATGCTACTGATATTTCTATCCGAAAATCACTGTCTTGTTTTTATAAACAAGAACTTTTCTATCTATATGGTTCAATACACCGCGCGAAAGCACTATCTTTTCCAAATCCTTTCCCTTATCAACCAAATCAGTTACTGTATCCTTATGAGTTATTCTACACACATCCTGCTCGATAATAGGACCTGCATCCAACTCATTGGTAACATAATGACATGTTGCTCCAATAATTTTCACTCCTCTGTCATAGGCAGCCTGATATGGACGAGCTCCAACAAAAGCCGGTAAGAATGAGTGGTGAATATTGATAATCTTGTTCGGATAATGCTCAATCATTTCAGGCGAGATAACCTGCATATATCTTGCTAAAACAATAAAATCAACACCGTACTCCTGCAGCAAAGCCATCTCTTTTGCCTCTTGTTCTGCTTTATTCTCCTTTGTTATAGGGAAGACATAGTAGGGAATACCAAACATCTCTGCCACATGCTGCATATCAGGGTGGTTACTTATTATCAGAGGAATCTCAACATTCCACTCTCCTGCAGTATATCTTGCTAACATATCATACAGGCAATGTGACATCTTCGAGACAAAAATCGCCATTTTGGGCTTATAATCAGAGAAGTAGATTTTAAACCTCATATCATACTTCTGTGCATAAAGCGTACAAAAATACTCTTCAAGCTTATTCTTGGGAATCAAGAACTCATCCAACTCCCACTCCACTCGCATAAAAAATATTTGCTCTGAATAATCTACATGCTGATCAAGATATACAATATTACCCTTATTTACGGTAATAAAATTTGTTATATCAGTAATAATACCCTGTTTATCAGGGCAGTGCAACAACATTATAGCTCTACTCATATTTAGAATTTGTTTAAGAATCTGTTTTAATTTTACCTACTATCGTATATACTAACGAAAAACATCGCAAGTTACTATATAATAGTCAAAAAAACAAAAAGAATTGCATCACATTAACACTTCCCAAGTTTATTTAACAAACAAAGCAATACACGCCAAATTCCATCAACACTCTCAAGCTCCACAGATTCATTAATAGAGTTTATATCCAGAATTCTAGGGCCTATAGATATTATATCAGTCCCACAGAATTTTCGTTCCAAGTAGCCACACTCAAGAGCGAAATGCATTGTCATCAACTCCGGCTCTATCTGCAAAACATCAACAAATGCCTCCTTACATTTATCAACAAGTTCTGAATCCACACCAACACTCCACGCAGGAGCATCCATCAGCACCTCGACTGAAGCGCCTGCCTCTTCTGCAATTTCACGAATCTGAGCAGCTATTTTCAATACATCATCGGTATGAGCAGTACGGGCATAATCAAGCAACACAAACTGATCCTCCTCTGTCCTTAAAACTCCGATATTATTTGACGACACAACAGTTCCAGGCATCTCTTTATCCTTTGCTGTTACGCCAAACGGCAAGGAATTCAACAGATTATACAGCGCATCAGAACAACGTTTTGATATAACATTCACAGGAGTCTCAATCGCAACAAGCGACATATCAACCTCGGGATCACTCTCTGAAAATCTGGCCTTCATCGCCTCACGATACTCACTGAACATCTTCTCGAAAATAGCAGCACTCCCCATCTCCATGCCGAAAACTGCATCGACATTGGCCGGGATAGTATTCGATGCCTCTCCGCCTGAAATAGAACAGAGACACAAATCTCCGATACGCACATTGCACGCATGCAGAAACTCACCTGCAATTTTCAACGCATTTGAGCGTCCGCGGCTAATATCAATCCCTGAGTGTCCGCTAATGCCACCAAACACCTTAAAATCATAAAATTTATAATTTTGAGGCGAGGCTTCGCTGCTATATGGCAAAACAATCTTTTGCAGATATGCAGCTGCCGACGCAACCGTTATTTTATCGTAATCCTCAGAATCAAGATTTATTATTCGTCGTCCACTTATAAAATTTGAGTCAAGTTTGGCCACACCGGTCATTCCCTCCTCCTTATTTGTAGTGAATAGACACTCCAGATTGGGGTGGGCTATTGTATCAGAATCCAGAATTGCGAGCATCATACATACTCCTATCCCACTATCAGCTCCCATTGAGGTCCCCTGGGAATATAGCCAACCATCCTTTACATAGGTCTCAATCCGATCCTCCGAAGGGTTATAGATTTTACCTTTCGCAGCCAGACAAACCATATCGATATTGGATTGCAACACGATGCCCGGAGCTGATTCACACCCTTTAGTAGCCCCTTTTCTAATGACAACACACCCCTCACCATCAACATTATATTCCAAACCGCGCATCTTGGCAAACTTTACAAGAAAGTTTGTCGCCTTCACCTCATTACGTGACGGGCGCGGAATGCGATTCAGTTCCTTAAACAATCGGAACACTACATCTACCGAGGTATTATTGCCACTCATAATCAATACTTTTCGTTATGAATCTTTGTAATATCATATTTATCCATAGGCACAAATGGCTTTGCAGGATATCCAATCGGCACTACACATAAAGACAAAATATTATCAGGTAAGTTTAGATATCTCTTACACACATCCATTCTATCTTCATAGGGATAGGTTGCAGTCCATACAGCACCAAGACCCATATTCTCGGCTGCCAACAGCAAATTCTGCGTCGCTGCCGAACAATCGACATACCAGTATGCTGATTTCTCTGCATCTCCACAAATTACAATTGCAACAGAGGCTTGTGTCAGCATTTTTGCATAAGGCAACTCCTGTGCCATAGAATCGAGAACGGCCCTGTCACGAACAACTACAAACTCCCACGGACGCACATTCTTTCCGGTAGGCGCAGCCATTGCCGCTCGCAACAGTGTCACAATCTGCTCATCACTCACCTGCTGATCGCTATATTTACGAACACTCTTTCTACTTAAAATGCAATCTAATGTATCCATCTCTACTCATCTTCATTAATAACCTGTTCTTTCGCCATTCTATAATACGGCAATCGCTCTGCCAGATGTTTCTCCACATAGGCACGAAGTTCATCATCATTAAGTTTGGCAACTAACGGACGTTTCCACTTTCCTCGAATCAGTCGAGCAACAATAGTATCTATTGATGGATTCAAAAATATCGTTACCCCCTGACTGTTCATATACTCCATATTGTCATTAAAACAGGGAGTTCCTCCACCACAACTCAATATAAAATCGCCATACAATTCACACAACTCATGCAGATAACGACTCTCTAATTTTCGGAAATACTCCTCGCCATTATCCCTAAAAATCTCGCTTATTGTTCTGTGTTCACGCTCCTCTATATACCTGTCCAGATCAAAGAAACGCACCCCCTCATCCGCTGCCAATATTCTGCCGTAGCGACTCTTACCGCTCGCCATGTAGCCTACAAGAAATCTCTTCATCACTCCTCTCTATTTAAATCTTCAATATCGAAAAGCGACATCTGAGTCTCACCCACCTCGTCAACGCAATCATCCGCTTCATCGCCATCTGTCTGATCTATAACCTCGTCATCCTCTGGCAGAACCACCGATTCAAGTTGAGTTATCCTATCCACAACATAACTTGTCAATCGCTTACCCTTGGCTCGGAACGACTTATCTCCTATAAACTCCTCTGCGACTATCAACTCTGGAGCCCTTCCTTCGTTCTTGCCACCAAACAATATCTCAAAACGAGGACGTTTATCCCCTGACAAGTAGATCAATTTTGCTCCCTCGCCTATAAATGACAAAACCTTTGCCGTCGGCTCAAAACGGAAACGCTTGATATAGTAGTATTGTTGCTCCTCATCATAAAGAACGGCAGTCCATATCTTCTCAGAATCAAACTTTTCGAACAACAGATAACCCTCTTCATAATGATTGGTCAAATCAAAGTTCGTTGTATAGAAAGTTCCATTTTTGTTGACTGCAAGAATCATATCCTCGCCCTGGAACTCTCCAATAAACAAGCCTCGCTCATCGGAATTCAGACGCATAATATCGGTATCAATCCATATCTTTCTTCCTCCAAGAGTCGATACTCCCTTCTGAGCAATACTTATCTTATGAACATCCAGTTTAGTCACCTGATTTCCAAGCGACGCTCTTCCCTTGATTGTTAACTTGGCAAAATCGTATGTCTGGAACAACTTTTTCAAGTTGGTTGTAGCTTTATACGCAACCTTAACCTGCTCAGCCTCACCATTGGGGTTTGCAGTAAAATATAACACTTTAGAGCCCTTTGTCCCCTTGGTTAGGTTATACTCCTTATCCCTTGTAACTCCTGTAACAAAGAAACGCTTTGCATAAGTTGTTCCCTGTCTGCCATCCCGATATATAACATTATAGATGGTTCTCTTATCATTCTTCTTAAAGACGGCAACATGAATTACGTCCGTACCCACAGAAATCTTATCGGCAACTTTTGTAATCCAATAGGTTCCATCCTTACGGAATATTATTATCTCGTCAATATCTGAACAATCGCACACATATTCGTCACGTTTCAATGCTGTACCAATAAAACCATCCTGACGATTAATATAGAGTTTCTCATTTGCAAGCACCACTTTCGACGCCTCTATATTCTCGAAATTACGAATCTCGGTCTTTCTTTCGCGTCCTGTGCCATACATTTTCTTGATTCTCTCATAATACTTTATTGAGTAGGCTATGATATGGGCAATATTATACTTTATCTGCTTCATCTCATCCTCCATACCCTTGATATACCTATCCGCCTCGTCTGAACTGAATCGGAATATTCGCTTCATCTTAATCTCGAAAAGTTTACGGATATCGTCATCAGTCACCTCACGTATAAAATCCACGACAAAAGGTTCCAGACGCTTACGGACATGAGGAATTACGCTCTCTACCGATACTCCCTCCTCATACTCCTTATCCTTGTATATCCTCTGCTCAATAAAAATTCTTTCAAGATTTGCATAGTGCCACTCCTCCTGCAATTCATTCAATTGAATTTCCAGCTCTAACTTCAGAAGTCGAACCGTCTCATCGGTTGAGCGACGCAGAATATCTGAAACCCCCAGAAACACAGGCTTCTCATTATCGATTACGCACGAGTTTGGCGAAATGGACATCTCACAATCGGTAAAGGCATATAGAGCGTCGATAGTCTTGTCAGATGAAACTCCTGGCGCCAACTGCAAAATAATCTCAGCCTCGGCAGCTGTATTATCATCGATATGCTTAATCTTGATTTTACCCTTATCATTAGCCTTTTGGATACTATCTATCAACGCCTGGGTAGTCCTTCCAAACGGCACCTCTACTATCTTCAATGTCTTGGTATCGACCTTCTCAATCTTGGCACGAACACGCACCACTCCGCCACGCAGACCATCATTATATCTGCTAACATCAATAGCTCCACCTGTAGGGAAATCCGGATAAAGTTCAAACTCCTCACCCCTAAGATATGCAATACAACCATCCAGCAACTCATTAAAATTATGCGGCAATATCTTTGAAGCCAAGCCGACTGCAATTCCCTCAACCCCCTGGGCCAATAATAATGGGAACTTTACCGGCAAAGTTATAGGCTCCTGCTTACGGCCATCATACGAAGCTTTCCACTGTGTAGTTTTATTATTGAATGCAACATCAAGCGCAAATTTTGACAAACGAGCTTCAATATATCGAGGAGCTGCAGCCTCATCGCCCGTCAAAATATTTCCCCAGTTTCCCTGACACTCCACGAGCAGATCCTTTTGTCCAAGCTGCACAAGAGCATCACCAATCGAGGCATCTCCATGAGGATGGAACTGCATGGTAGAACCAATAATATTGGCAACTTTATTAAAACGACCATCATCCAAAGTCTTCATCACATGCAATATGCGACGCTGAACGGGCTTCAGGCCATCGTTGATATATGGCACTGCTCGCTCAAGAATAACATATGAAGCGTAATCCAGGAACCACTTTTCAAACATCCCCGATATACGTTTGATAGAGCGCATCTTACCGCCCTCCTCATCCTTTGTCTCCTCAACTACTATATCTTCTGCCATAATTATATATTATCGAAGCTCATCCTCTTCTATATACAGATTGTTTATAATAAAATCCTGACGCTCAGGGGTATTTTTACCCATATAATACTCCAATATATCGTCATACGCCTCTCCCTTGCTCAGACGTACAGGTTCTAAACGAATATCCTTACCTATAAAACCGCGGAACTCATCAGGATTAATCTCACCCAATCCCTTAAATCGTGTTATTTCCGGGCGAGGTCCCAAAGCTTTAATCGCCTCTTCACGTTCATTGTCAGAATAACAATACCTTGTAACTTTCTTATTCCTGACTCGGAAGAGCGGCGTTTGCAATATATATACATGTCCGGTTCTTATCAGATCAGGGAAAAATTGCAAAAAGAAGGTAAGAAGTAATAATCTGATATGCATTCCGTCAACATCGGCATCCGTAGCAATAATAACCTTATTGTAACGTAATCCCTCAAGTCCGTCCTCAATATTCAATGCAGCCTGAAGCATATTAAACTCCTCATTCTCATAGACAACCTTCTTGGTTTGCCCATAGGAGTTATAAGGCTTACCACGCAAACTGAATACTGCCTGGGTATTTACATCACGCGACTTGGTTATAGAGCCACTTGCAGAGTTACCCTCTGTAATAAAAATCGAAGACTCATTCGCCAACTCATTCTTAGTATTATAATGGACCCTGCAGTCACGCAACTTCTTATTTACAAAACTAACCTGTTTTGCCCTTTCACGAGCCAGTTTCTGCACTCCACTCATCGCTTTGCGCTCACGCTCGGTATCCTGAATCTTTTTCAGCAAGACCTCTGCAACCTCGGGATTTCTATGAAGATAATTATCCAACTCTCTGGCCACAAAATCCATAATAAAATTGCGCACAGTTGGAGTGGTTGTTGTCTCCTGCTCCTCAGGCTTTACCGGAGCCATATACTTAGATCCCAATTTTGTCTTAGTCTGTGACTCAAACACCGGCTCCTGCACTCGAATACTTATTGCACCTATCACCGAAGTTCTGATATCCGACATATCAAAATCCTTCTTATAGAACTCCTTGATAGTCTTAGCTATTGCCTCACGAAATGCTGTTTGATGAGTTCCACCAAGTGTTGTATGCTGACCATTCACAAAAGAGTAATAGGTCTCGCCATAATGTTTTCCATGAGTCAACGCCAACTCTATATCATGCCCCTTTAAATAGATAATCGGATACAATCCCTCTTCATCCATCGTCTCTGAAAGCAAATCGTACAATCCATGGCGCGAGACAAACTTTTGACCATTGAAATTCATTGTCAAGCCCGAATTCAGATAAGCATAGTTGCGCATCATTGTTTCAAGATACTCGACCATAAAACGATACTTCAAAAAAATCTCCTTATCTGCAACAAATGTTACACGAGTCCCGTTAGGCTCAGTTGTTTGCTCTATCTCACGCTCCTCAACCAAAACTCCACGACAAAAACGGGCATACTTCGTCTCTCCGTCACGGAACGATTGTATTTCAAAACTCTCACTGAGCGCATTTACAGCCTTGATACCTACTCCATTCAAACCAACCGATTTCTGGAATACCGATGAGTCATACTTTCCTCCCGTATTCATTTTAGATGAGACATCCACCACCTTACCCAAAGGAATTCCACGACCAAAATCACGCACTGTAACCATACGCTCTTCAACAGAGACACGAATCTCTTTACCGGCTCCCATTGCATACTCATCTATTGAATTATCGACAACCTCCTTCACCAAAATATAGATTCCGTCGTCAGGGGCTGAGCCATCGCCCAATTTACCTATATACATTCCGGGGCGGATACGTATATGTTCCGCCCACTCCAAAGTTCGTATTGAATCCTCTGTATAGTTATTTTGCTCCATAGAAATACGATTATTGGGGTAAAGGTAATAAATTTTTCCTTTTTTCTCGTCCAATTATCGTATTATCTTAGAAAAATGAATCGGAGTCCCGTCAGAAGTATATCCCTCTACTACTATTGTATATGAATCCCCACCTGCTGCTCTTGGGAAAACAACATTAAAAATTTCATCCTCCCCAAATCGAACTCTCGGATTCCAATATCGTGTAGCCATTTCATCAACCAAAACGCGTCTCTCTTCCGGCACCGCTTCATACTCCGGTTGATAAAACTCCACAAACTCACTCAATTGAGGAGCCAAAGGAACTATTATTTTTTTATATACACCCCACAGAATGCCCATAATCCAAATGATATGACATCGTCTTTGCAGCTTCATCACCAAACATATATGCAGTATCTCCAAAACATTTCTCCTTATTTAGCGCTGCTACAATATTTACATCATCCAAATCAACTCTATATGTTCTCAAAACAATTTGTTTTACATTAATCAATCTCTTTGCCGGAATCAAAGTATCATAACAGCCAGAACAAGAAATAAAAAAATCATTACTTAATTCTCTATATGATACATCAAATTTAAACATCCCATTTGCACTTGTCGACATACCCATTCTTGTATTATTGAGAGCGACATACACATTAGGCAAAGGCTTACCCCGGACATCATCAACCACCTGACATGATATAACAAAACTCTCCTGCCCCAATCCGACAAAAAACGCAAACAGGAACAAGAGAGTTAAAAGAATATATCTACATAAATAACTCATCGCTATTATTTTAGTATCCGATTGCAAGATACAAATAAATTTCAATAATAGCAATCTTTACTTAGAAAAAAAACTAAAAAACAGCAATTTCAAACAAATAGAAAATATCAATGATCAAAACTATTAGGAGCGCCGATATAGCGAATCTCCTTAAAACCATAAGAATGAATCGAACCATCAAGATGAACAAGTTGCAAACGTCCAAAATCATCAATACCATGAACAGACGCCCGAAACTCTCCAGTCCCATCCCTCCATTCATACACACCTTCTCCGCGATAAAGATGCAAAATAAATTCAGAACGAAGCAAATTAAAATCCTTCACACAATCCAAACGCCTATCTATTGCTTTGACCAATTTACGCAACTCCAAACGGACATCATATTGCACTCCCGTCAATTGAATTAATGAGACCGGATTGGGAGCATCAGAAAAAAAACGCTCTTGATTAACATTCAAACCAATTCCGCACAAAGAACGCGACAAAGTCGCTCCGGATAAAGAGTGCTCTATTAGAATTCCCGCTATTTTTCTGTCTCCTACATATATATCATTAGGCCACTTCACTTTACAATCAGGAACATACTGCGACACATAATCAAAACATCCTAAAGCAACAGCCATCGATATTGCAAATTGCCGCTCAACAGCAACCCCCAAATCACCAAGCACCATTGTCATGGCAATGTTTTTTCCGGGCTCACACTCCCATTTATTTGTACCGCAACCTCGCCCGGCACTCTGATGTAACGTAAAGAGGACACTACCGGAAACAAAATCGCCCGAAGCTGCAACACTATTTGTTGATGCAGCCTCGGGCAACTCTATATAATTAAAAATCATATCAACATCCCCTCTGCAACCTGCTCGGCATGTTCAGGCGAAGCAATCTGCGCCAAAAGAGTCAAAGCAAAGTCAACTGCAAAACCGGGTCCCTGAGCAGTTGTTATACGACCATCAATTACCACTCCCTCATCAACCATATCGCCATTAACAGCCATAGATTCAAATCCGGGATAGCAAGTCATCTGCATCTTCTCTTCACATTGCAACTTACTCAAAACAAGTGCGGGAGCTGCGCAAATTGCACCGATACGTTTACCATCATCAAAATGGCGTTGCATAATCTGCATCAAAGCCTCACACTCTGCCAAATTCTTAGCTCCCGGCATTCCCCCGGGGAATACCAACAACAAAGCATCAGTTGCATCAATATCATTTAATAGTGCATCAGCCTGAATTGTTACACCATGAGAACTGGTAACACTCAAAGTATCACTAATTGATACCATCACAATCTCCTGTTCCGCTCTACGGAAAACATCCACAACCGAAAGGGCCTCCAAATCCTCGAAACCATCGGCCATAAAGATATATGTTCTACTCATAATATATGGGTATTAAGGTATTAATAATTACAACTTATCTGCTCCTTTAAATAATCTATTCCAACGAACAGCCTTAAGGAAAGAATTATCCTTATCAAGCGAGAACCAAACTATCCACGCCTTTCCAACAACGTGATCCTCAGGCACAAATCCCCAAAAACGAGAATCTGCCGAACCATGGCGATTATCTCCCATCATCCAATAGTAATCCATTTTGAACGTATAGGAATCCGCAGGTTGCCCATTGATATAAATAACATCACCCTTTATTGACAATTCATTTCCCTCATAGACATCAATAATTCTTTCATACAGCACAACATTCTGTGTTGTAAGTTTCACTGTTTCACCCTTTTTGGGAATATACAGAGGACCGAAATTATCTGTTGACCATGGATATTTTGTTACATCAAATGGAAATACCTCGGGCGAGGGTTCATTCAAAACCACTCTCTCAACACTCAGAACATTGGTAAATCCCTTCAATTTCTCAACCATCTCCCCTGTTAATGGCAAATTATAAAGATTTGCAGAATTTCCTGCCATATCATCGTACGAAATCCCCATCTCCTTTAAACGCATTTTGTTTAACGGAGTTCCATTAGTCTTCACTATGTAGTTATACTGCATATTTTCGGGATTCTCGGCCACCTGACCATTAACATACAATACTCCACCAACATAACTCAATGTATCACCAGGTAAACCTACACATCGTTTAATGTAATGTTCACGCTTATCTATAGGTCTGGAGATTACCTCGGCACGTTCATGAATCATATTACGAGCCTCATTCAATGAAATATCATAGTAATCAGCCAAGCCTCGCATTTGCGCATAGTAATCGGGATTCTCGGCTCCCACGATGACTGTATCTCCTGTCGGGAAATTAAATACCACTATATCATTCCGTTCAACATCGCCAAGGCCTGCAATCCTTTTATAAGGCCACTTGATTAACTCGGAATATGATTTCGCTGATTTTGTAAAGGGCATTGTATTATGAACAAAGGGCATTGCAATAGGGGTATTGGGAATCTTTGGCCCATACGCCACCTTACTCACAAACAGATAATCACCCACCATCATCGACTTCTCCATTGATGAGGTTGGAATTGTGTATGCCTCAAAGAGAAAGATTCTGATAATAGTTGTAACAATAACCGCAAATATCACAGCATCAATCCATTCAACAGTCTTTGACTGTCTATAAACCCCACGTTTTTTCCAAAAAGTCCAGTTAACCTTTTTGGTAATATACCAATCAAAAATTACAGGCAACAAAATCAGCATCAACCAACTCTGAGCCCAAAGAGCCCAAAGCAGGTACAACAAGGTCACTATCGAGAACTTAATCCACGCTTTAGGCTTAACACGTTTCAGCATAACTCTACTACATTAAAATTTCAACAAATCCTCCATTGAATATACTCCGCATTTGCCTACCATAAATTTGGCAGCAGCAACAGCTCCTTTGGCAAATCCCTCGCGGGAATATGCAGAGTGCTCAATCGAGATCTCGTCAACGCCCGACTTATATGTCACCTTATGAATACCGGGCACCTCTCCTATACGATGAGCAACAATTGGAAGTTCCTTTGACGATGCCTCATAGTCATCAACCAATTTCCAACTCTCATAGCCATCATTATTCTCCAATATACCCTCTGCTATTGTTATGGCAGTACCACTGGGCGCATCCAATTTATGAATATGGTGAGTCTCCTCGAGTAATATTCCATATTCTTTGAATTGCGACATAACCTTGGCCAAATATCTGTTTAAGTGAAAGAATAGATTCACACCGATACTGTAATTTGAAGCATAGAAGAAAGCGCCCTTCTTCTCATTACAATATTGTATAACCTCGTTCCAACGCTCCAACCACCCCGTAGTTCCCGAAACTACCGGTACTCCGCAATCAAAACACCACTTATAGTTATCCACAGCTACTTTGGGCATTGAGAACTCAATTGCAACATCTGCCCTCTTTAACTCCTCGTCTGTTACAATATCACGATTATCTATATCAACTTTCAGAACAACTTCGTCCCCCTGCTCCTCTAAAATTTTGGCAATCAACTGCCCCATTTTACCGTATCCCAATAATGCTACTTTCATATCTCTTTATACTGTCACTATTTGTACTTGAATCACAAAGATAGATATAAATAAAAAAAATTCATAGATATTTGCAGAATAAAGATAGGTTATTTAAATTTGTTAGCACAAATTAACACTAAGATACCACATCAAATCAACTAATAAAACACAATATGATTAAGCGATTCACATTACTCATGGTATTAATCGGGATGATAATATCATGCACAAACGAGACCATTGAAAACGATTTACAATCGATGGAACTAGAAAAAGGAGCCAGCTCTCGAGCAATAAAGACTGGCTTAGTATATTATCACAACATGCCATACTATATTGATGGTCCCTATACAAACACCAAAACAGTCACTCACCCATTACTAACTAGCACTGAATATCCTGGAAATTGTACATTAACATGTTCTATAACGTATGATTACTACAGAACCTATGCGGGAGTAAGTGTTTCTGGCATATACATTGGTATTGCGGGCGGAGAAATCAGAAACGTAACAACTCGTTTCACAAACAACACAAATGGGACTTTCTATCTACTATGGCAAAACCAAGGGACTCGGGCATTTTATACTTCGAGCGATATTGACCCAATTATGCAACCACAAAGAAATATATATATGCAATTTCTTGGTCAAATTGTGGGTCAGACCCAGTTCTTTGGACTTCCAGAAGACACCCCTAAGCCTATCAATTCAAGTGCTGTAATAAGCGTTATGCCATAATACTGAAAATTTAACCTAAAACAATGAAAGCAGGAGCATTACATATCATAATCATATTGATTTTGGTGATGTGTAGTGTGCCCTGCTCTTATGCTCAGAAGCGAAATAAAAGGGAGAAGGATAATGAACAAACCGAACAATTAGAGAGATGCAAACTCCCCCCAATAGTTACATTTGAAGATAAAGTACAACTACTATTCGAACATTATAACAAAAACTCGCTCTCAGAAAAACTATATCTCCACACCGACAAAGAGAGCTGTATTGTGGGCGATACTATTTGGTTCGCCGGTTACCTGACTTCAGCCAAGACAAACATGCCGGCCGATATCAGCAGATTCATATACGTTGAACTAATCGACCGAACCGACTCAATATACCGTCAGGAGCAGATTCTATGCTCGGACAGCACATTCAGATTCGCCGGATATATGCCCATCGCTGAAGATTTACGACAGGGCGAATACTATTTGCGAGCATTTACCTATTGGCAACAAAACTATCCCGATAATTTTATATTTTCAAAACGCATTCGGATAGTCAATCCCTTTGACCATCGCATCAAAGCCAATATAAAAGTCGAAAGAGAATCCGAAGAGAGACGCGTACTGAGCATAACCTTTCGAAACCATCTGGACGAGATATATCACCACGCAGAGTTCCAATACTGCATTCCATCGCCCAACGAAGAGCCTGAAATCACAACAATGAATACAGGCTACAATGGTCGTGCCAGAATACCTGTCAACAACCCACATGCAGATAAAATATGGATAAAATTCACATACAACACAAATTGGGATTTTGAAGGATATGAAGATATTCCCGGAGCCACCCCATATTACACTATGCAGTTCTTTCCCGAGGGCGGAGATATGATTGGAAATACCATTCAACGCATCGCCTTTACCGCACAGGGGAGCGATGGCAAAGGTGTTGCTGTTTCCGGAGATATATACGACAACAATAACCAACACATAACAACATTTAAGAGCAACACCTATGGCATTGGAAGCGTTTTATTCTCCAATGAGCAAAACAAAGTGTATTATGCCATTGCAAGGGATAGTCGTGGCACTGAGAGACGTTTCGAACTGCCTAAGCCCCAAAATGATAAATATGCACTACAACTGACATCAAACAAAGAGCAGGTTATATACGATATTCTTTGCAGTGATTCCTTAAAAAATAGTATTCAGGGGATGTATGTTATTGTAATATCAAGAGGAGTTCCGTTACTTATTTTCAATGCAAAAGAGAAGATTTCACAAAAACTCAACTTTGCATCTGCCCCCGAGGGAGTTATCCAATTTGTATTGTGCGACTATGCCGGAAATATCCATAGCGAACGACTTTGGTATCATAAAGTTCCACACGCCACTACACTTAATATAAGTTACGACAAAAAAGAGTTAAACAAATTTGAGCGGAACGATATTCCCATATCAATACGTTATAAAAACTACGACACCATACCTTTCTATGCATCGCTATCAGTTATAAATATCGGACAGGCTGATATAGATTATTTGGCAGGTGGCATCGAGGCATACCAACTGCTGACCAGCGACATTGGCAAAGATATAGAAAAACCGGGCTACTACTTGTCGCAAAACTCTCCACAACGCAATTATGAATTGGACAACCTGCTTTTAGTCCACGGCTGGAGCCGTTACGACACCGAGGCAATCATGACCAACAACTGGATCCCGAACAAAAACGATTACTATGTTGAACGAGGACAATTTATCAGTGGCAGAGTCACCAACGTAATTGGCAAGAAGGGAGTTCGCTCCGATGTAGTCATTATGGGTAGTAATGGTTCATTCAGTAAAGTTGAAACTGATAAAGATGGCTACTTTATTGCCAACGACATCTATTTTGAGAAAGATACCCGTTTTGATGTTCAGGCAAGCAGTAAAGATGGGGCAACCAACATTGAATTACAGATAGACCGAGTGATATTCAAAGATTTGACTTATAAATTCCCCTATTATCACAGCCAACCAGACAAAGAGTTTTACAAGAGACATAGCAAAGATTACATCTATGGCATTGCCGGTGACAAAATCAAAACATTGGGAGATGTCAGGGTAACAAGCTATGTGCGTCTTACGGAAGAGCAACAGCTACTGGCAGAACTGGAGGAGCAGGCTCGCGAAAATTTCCACATGGGATTTACCAACATTAAAACATGGGGCAACCATGTTACCGCCATGGGTGTTGATGGAGCCATGCTGCCTGGAATAGAAGGAAACAATTTCAGTGCAGGGATATTCAATAACGGACGACGTTTTGGAATAAAACACTCATACATAGATTATCGAAAATTGGTTGAGAGCTGGAAGAAAGAGTTGCTAGAAATGGAGGTAAATAGTCCTAAACAACACTTCGATATTGAAAACGAAAATGCTTTTCTTCCTGTAGGAAGTTATGCACAAGTATTTAATCCATTTACCTCAATCCATAATATGGAGATATCTATTGTGCCTATGGTCGATAATACTGTAACTCCAACAAAGAGCATCATATGGAATAAACAGAGTTTCATTCCTATCGCTCCACAACAAAAAAGAGAGTTTTACAAACCTGCATATAAAAACATATCCGATATGCAATATGAAAAGCTTGACGAAGTTATTACACGCTATTGGGATCCACTTATAGAGCTTCACAACGGCAATAGTTACAACTTTACATTCCCGGCAGCAATAGGAGGTGAAAACAAAAAGTATGCAATTGTTATTGATGGAATATCATCGACCGGAGAGCCATTACACGAAATTGTGAATTTATAAAAGAATAAAAAAGACCGGCTCAGAAAGCCGGTCATAAGTATAAAGGTCTCTGTAAGTTTTAATTCTAATTAATTCTCTTAAGCTTGCTCTTTTACCTTAGCGATAATAGCAGCAAAAGCCTCTGGCTGGTTCATAGCCAAATCAGCAAGAACCTTACGATTCATACCGATATCCATCTTGTGAACCAATCCCATAAATTGAGAGTAAGACATTCCCTCCATTCTCACTGCAGCGTTGATTCTTTGAATCCACAATGCACGGAACTCGGATTTCTTTTTACGTCTGTCACGGAATGCGTATGTTAATCCCTTCTCATAGGTATTTTTCGCAACGGTCCAGACATTTGATCTTGAACCAAAGTATCCTCTGGTCTCTTTTAAAACCTTTTTTCTACGGGCTCTTGAAGCCACCGCGTTTTTTGCTCTTGGCATAATTCTTCGTTTTTTTGAATGAAAGCGCCGTTTCTCAACGAACTTAATACTCTCATCCGGGTTAATAAATTAAGTTAGTTGAACCAATTACATGCACAACATTGCTCTTACAGAAGCTACGTTATCTCCGTGAACGGTTGCTGAGTTGGTAAGATTTCTCTTTTGCTTTGTAGTTTTCTTAGTCAAAATGTGACTTTTGAAAGCGTGTTTTCTTTTAAATTTACCAGTAGCGGTAATAGCAAAACGCTTTTTAGCGCTACTTACGGTCTTCATTTTTGGCATCTTCTCTTCAATTTAGATTGTTAATATATACTTACAGGCGACATTGTCGCTCAGACCTTCTTTGAATCTGTTTATATTTTATTGTTAATAAATTTTAAACAGTTTCTTATTTCTTTGGAGTCAACATTACGAACATCTTCTTACCCTCAAGTCTCGGCTCAGACTCCAATTTTCCATAGTCTTCCAAAGCCTCAACAAAACGGGTCAACAAATCTGTTCCCTGATCCTTAAACAAAATTGAACGTCCTTTGAAGAATACATAGGCACGCACTTTTGCACCCTCTTGCAGGAATTCCTGAGCATGCATCACCTTGAAATTGAAATCGTGATCATCAGTCTGCTGTCCGAAACGTATCTCCTTTACAACCACCTTTACGCTCTTAGCCTTTATCTCCTTCTGTTTCTTCTTCAATTGATAAAGGAACTTGCTATAGTCAATTATTCGACATACCGGGGGATTTGCATTGGGCGATATTTCAACCAAATCCAACCCCATCTCATCGGCCATGGCCAATGCCTGACGCAAAGGGTAAACTGCTGATTCAATATCATCACCTACCACACGAACCTGGGTAGCATGAATCATTTCATTAATTCTGTGTTGTGGCTCTTTTCCCACTTGATTGTTGCGGCCTTTGTTAAACTCCACCATTCTTTTTTGCTAATTAAACCTCCTTACTATATTTTAAAAACTATACAAACTTCTTGTTTGAGCATCAACCTCATCGCTTATCAACTTGATAAACTCGTTTACACTCATTGCTCCTTTATCTCCCTCTCCCTGACGACGAACAGATACACTGTTTGCAGCAGCCTCATTCTCGCCTACGATAAGCATATACGGAATCTTTTTCAACTCGTTATCACGAATCTTTCTTCCAATCTTCTCGTTACGATCGTCAACAGAGACTCTTACATCAGCCATATTCATGACATTGGCAATCTGGTGAGCGTACTCATTGTACTTCTCACTGATTGGCAATATTATTGCCTGCTCAGGGGTCAACCACAATGGGAACTTACCTCCTGTATGCTCGATAAGCACGGCAACAAAACGCTCCATACTTCCAAAAGGGGCACGGTGAATCATTACCGGCCTGTGCTTCAGGTTATCTGCACCGGTGTACTCCAAACCGAAACGCTCAGGCAGGTTATAGTCTACCTGGATTGTTCCCAATTGCCATTTACGACCTATTGCATCCTTAATCATGAAGTCCAACTTAGGACCATAGAATGCAGCCTCGCCATACTCAACAACAGTCTTCAATCCCTTCTCCTCAGCAGCCTCGATAATGGCACGCTCTGCACGTTCCCAGTTCTCATCGCTACCGATATATTTCTCGGTATTGTTCGGGTCACGCAGTGATACCTGTGCTGTAAACTCAGAGAAGTTCAAAGCCTTGAAGATGATAAAGATAATGTCAATAACCTTTTTGAACTCATCCTTAATCTGCTCAGGCATACAGAACAAGTGAGCATCATCCTGAGTAAATCCACGTACACGTGTCAATCCATGCAACTCTCCACTCTGCTCATAACGATACACAGTTCCAAACTCTGCAAAACGGATTGGAAGATCCTTGTATGAACGTGGTTTTGTCTTATATATCTCACAGTGGTGAGGACAGTTCATTGGTTTTAGCATAAACTCCTCTCCCTCTTGTGGAGTGGTGATTACCTGGAAGCTATCTTTACCATACTTCTGGTAGTGACCAGAGGTTTTATAAAGGTTCACATTTCCAATATGAGGAGTAATTACCTGCTGATAGCCA
Organism: Marinifilaceae bacterium; assembly: GCA_017936285.1. Lineage (GTDB taxonomy): Bacteria > Bacteroidota > Bacteroidia > Bacteroidales > Marinifilaceae > RGIG9079. Next base: position 21,095 of record JAGBFU010000018.1, read on the forward strand.
TACTGCTTCTGAACTTTACGCAAGAAGGTCTCAAGACGATCACGCAACATGGTTCCCTTTGGCAACCACAATGGCAATCCCTGACCCACATTAGTCGAGAATGCAAAAAGCTCCATCTCTTTACCAATCTTACGGTGGTCGCGCTTTTTAGCCTCCTCCATAACAGCAATCCAGTCTGTGAGCATCTGCTGTTTTGGGAATGAGATTCCGTAAATACGGGTAAGCATCTTGTTGTGCTCATCTCCACGCCAATATGCACCGGCAAGGCTGGTCAGTTTGATAGCCTTGATATACGATGTATCCGGCAAGTGAGGTCCGCGGCACAAATCGGTAAATGTACCATTTTTGTAGTATGTAATTGTACCATCCTCCAGATCATTGATCAACTCAACCTTGTAAGTCTCATTGATAGAACCGAAATGCTCTAAAGCATCGCACTTTGGAACATCGATACGCACCATCTGCTCCTTTTGACGAGCCAGCTCCAACATCTTAGCACCAATCACATCCAAATCCTTATCGGTAAGCACCACACCCTCGCCCGGATCCACATCATAGTAGAATCCATTCTCAATAGCTGGTCCGATACCAAATTTTGTATTTGGATACAACTGCTGCAAAGCCTCTGCCAACAAGTGTGCCGAGGTGTGCCAGAAAGTGTGACGGCCCTCCTCGTCATCCCAGGTATAAAACTTTATCTCTGCATCATTATTTATGGGGCGTGTCAAATCCCAGGTCTCGCCATTAACAGAAACCGACAACGCCTCTTTCGCCAATTTATTGCTGATTGCCTTTGCAATCTCTAATCCTGTAACTCCGCTCTCAAACTCACGGATATTACCATCGGGAAACTTAATATTCACCATAATTTGTCTTTTACAAACCGAATTGCAAAGGTAACTATTTTTTTCATTTGTAGTATCTTTCACCCCAATTTTATACTAATTTTGTCGCTATATTTAAAAAGTAAGCTAAAGTAATGGACTATTCACAAACTACAGAGTGGCTATTCTCGCAACTCCCGATGTATCAGAGGGAAGGAAAAACAGCATATAAAGCCGACCTGGAGAACTCTACTATTCTGGATTCCAGATTCGGCCATCCACACAGAAAATATAAAACCATTCATGTTGCCGGAACCAACGGTAAAGGATCAGTTTCGCACATGCTGGCATCAATTTTTCAGCAGGCAGGCTATAAAACAGGTCTGTACACCTCGCCCCATCTGAAAGATTTTCGCGAAAGAATAAAGATTAACGGTCGGGAGATTCCCGAAGAGTACGTTACCGGTTTTGTATGCAAGAATCGAGAGTTCTTTGAAAACCTCCATCCATCTTTTTTTGAGATGACATCGACAATGGCATTCTGCTGGTTTGCAGATGAAAATGTGGACATTGCAATCATTGAGGTAGGTTTGGGCGGACGCCTTGACTCTACAAACGTAATTACGCCCGAACTATCAATAATAACCAATATTTCACTCGACCACACTGCCCTGCTCGGCACTACTTTGGAACAGATTGCAACCGAAAAGGCCGGCATCATCAAACAGGGTGTCCCTGTTGTCGTTGGAAGTTACAATCCCCGATACGCCCACATCCTTACCGAGACCGCTATAGGCGAGGCCTCGCCCATAACCTTTGCATCACAAAACTGGAGCAACCTTTCATATGGAGAGACAACTACCTATACACGCCATAATACCGACTCCCTAACAGAGCGATACAAGGATATACAATGCGAACTCAAGGGAGGGTATCAAATCGAAAATATTGCAACCGTATTGGAGGCAATTCACACACTGAAAGAGCGAGGATTTACTTTCAGCGAAAACAATGTGATTCAAGGCATTGCTAATGTTGTAACAAACACACGTCTGATGGGACGCTGGCAAATTCTAAAGCAAAAGCCCTACACTGTTTGCGACACCGGACACAACCCGGGAGCCTTTGAACATCTGGTAAAGCAGATGAGCGCACATACACACGAAAAGCTCAGAATCGTAATAGGAATGGTAAGTGATAAAGATATCGAAACGGTCATATCCATGTTACCGAAAGATGCACTTTACTACTTCTGTAAACCATCCATCAAAAGGGCTATGGACGAGGTCTCTCTGATGGATATAGGAAAGAGACATAATCTTACCGGCAATGCATACCCCACAGTCCAGGAGGCATACACTGCCGCCATGAACGAGGCCTCGCCAAATGATATGATCTATATTGGAGGCAGTACATTTGTAGTCGCCGAGGTATTGTAAATCAACAATTAAACTTTTAACTATGTGGGTTATACCGGCATTTATCTCAGCCGCACTTTTAGGTTTGTACGATGTATCAAAGAAGCACTCTCTGAATGGGAATGCGGTGATTCCTGTGCTATTTTTAAATGTACTGTTTTGTTGCATATTGTTTGTCCCATTGATTATCCTGTCATATAACACCGACACCCTTCAAGGCACAATCTTCCAGGCACCACCGGTAAAATGGAGCGACCAGCCATACCTGATTGCCAAGGCCATAATTGTATTATCATCGTGGATAACAGCCTATTTTGCCATAAAACACCTTCCTATCACTTTAACATCGCCCATCAAGGCGACACAACCTCTGGTTACTTTGGTAACTGCCATGATAATCTTCGGGGAGCGACTTAACGGATGGCAATGGTGCGGTGTTTTACTTGGATTGAGCTCAATATACCTGCTCTCGGTATCGGGCAAAAAGGATGGCATCAACTTTAAGAGCAACAAATGGGTATGGCTGATGATTCTTTCAGTTTTAACCGGATCTGCAAGCGGACTATACGACAAATACCTGATTCAATATGCTGAAATCGACAAAATCACCACTCAGGTATGGTACAACTTTTACCAATTGATAATTATGGGTATCATGTTACTATTTCTGTGGTATCCCAAACGTAAACAGAGCACTCCGTTTCACTGGAGCTGGTCTATTCCACTTATAAGCATTTTCCTTACCGCCGCCGACTTTGTTTACTTTTACGCACTCTCGGAGGGGGGTATGATATCTATTGTTTCCCTCATCCGCCGAAGCAGCGTAATTGTCTCATTCACGGCAGGAGCCATACTCTTCAAAGAGAAAAACCTAAAGACAAAGATTATCGATTTACTTCTGATACTGCTCGGAATGGTACTGATATATTTTGGTACAGAATAGCTAAAGCTGAATAAATGGTTTTGGAGTGTAAAAATATTTCCCAAATAATTATGAAATAAATTTCAAACAGAGGCTAAATTGCTATCTTTGTACCTTATTATTAAAGAACAAATAACTAATATGAAAAGATACATAAAAAAAGCGACACCGGTTGCCATATTCGCAACAATATGGGCCGTACTCTTCTTCTGCGGAAGATATATGCTATACCTTCAGGAGCAGATGCAACTATTCCAGAACGAATGGAACTACTTCATTGACAACTGTCAGTACAATGCAGGATTTGCCCAAATGGTAAGCGAATTCTTTGTACAATTTTACCATTTGCCATGGTTAGGCACTATGTTGATAGCATTTGTTATCACTATTACCATATACGCATTTAAAAGCATCCTGATAAAGGCCGGCGCAACAAAAGGTATTATGCCAATGGCCACTACGCCTGCTATTCCACTGATATACTCACTTATAACCAGCGAATGCACATTCAGCATGATTCAGTTTGCCATTGCTATCTGGGGCAGTGCGCTAATTGTACAAATCCCTTCGAAGTGGAGAACAGTTGTAACCACAGTAACCGCTCCATTTCTATTCTGGCTATGCGGAGCTCCGGCTATTCTGTTACCGCTATTTACAATTATCATTGCAATAAACGAGAAGTGCACATTCAAAAACATTGCAATAAATATAATTCCATTAATCGCTTATCTGATATTTGGATACATCGGAATAAGAGTTGGGTTTATTGGCTCTTTTGACCATTTCCTGAACCACACATTGCATAAGATGACACTGAAGACTCTACGCGACCCACAACCCATGGTTATGGTTGGCTGGAGCTCTGCTATCATTATTGTAACACTTATTCCTATTTTAAAGAGAGTCAGATTCTCTGAGGAACAATGGTTCAATTATGCTTCACAGCTTATAATCCTCCTGATTATGGGAGCTGTTGTATGGTGTGGTCCCGACAAAACCTACACCACCGGAGTAACAATCAAAGAGTACAATCTATGGGGTAAACTTCACTATCTGTACACTCAGGGCCGTTACCAGGAGTTATTAGATATGTACCAGGAGAGTGCACCCAAAGGAATTATTGAGAGTAACTATATAAATCTTGCACTCTACCGCGAGGGGCGCCTTCTTGACGACTTTTTCAAATACTCTCCGGTAGGTCACACATCTCTATTAACCCGTTGGGCAGACGCGCCATTCCCAATAGCGTTCCTATGGGGAGAGGTAAACAGCGAGATGGGATACATTGCCAAATCGGGACAGACCGCATATGAGGGAAATGTTTTAAGTGGTCCGCGCGGCTCATCAATGTTTACTAAGATTCTTGTTGAGAGCGAGATCATTATGCGTAACTATAAAGTGGCAGAGAAATACATTACAGCTCTCGAAAACACAATATTCTACAAAGAGTGGGCAACAGCACAACGTGCATTCCTGAGCGATCAAGCTGTTGCTCAGAATGAATACTACTCTTCTAAACGCAAATGTATAATGAAGGGCAATCAGGTAATGGCTCTAACCGATGAATTGAAGTTGATGCAAGCCATAATCCGAACAAACCCAAAACATAAATCCACATTCAACTTTGCTTCACTTATGACACTTTCAGCAGGTGTTATACCGGCATTCCGCGAGGTAATAACAAGCGGAGTGGAGAGTAGGAATTTCATGCCACCATACCACAAAACCATACAAGAGGGTATTGTAGCTGCATATAACCAATATCCGGTATTCTGGAATTTCTACAAAGTCAACACCTCTACTCAGAATGACTATAAAGAGTTTGCCGAGGCTCTTAAAACACGCAATGCAAACCCGATGAGTACAAATGCAATAATCTCCAAGAACCAACATCGATACTGGTTCTACATAGAGACACTTAAACAGAGAGTAGAACAACAACAAAAACAGGGCCAGTCCACCATGGAAAACCTTCCACAGAGTGAGCGTCCAAATAACTAATCAAAACACTGTATAATTCAGATATGAAAAGAGGATATATAAACCGAATCGTGTTTGGAGCAACCATACTACTATTTATAGCTGCTTGCTCCAATAGCCATGAGATAAAGAGTGAAATCAATCGTACGTGTGCCATATACCCAAATTACATGGGATCAACAGTGCCATACAATATCGCTCCCCTAAATATGTACACCGATAGTATCCGAGAGGGTTTTGTAATGGTCACCGCCAAACACTCCGACCAAATTCTATACTTTAAAATCAAAAACAACACCGTAAAGTTTACTCCGAACAAATGGCGCAACCTGTTGGAGGCAAACAAGGGACACCAGATACAGTTTACTTTTGTAAACAGCAAGGGCGAAGCCTATCGTCCTTTTATTATCAAGGTGGCAGAAGAGCCTATAGACAAATATGTTGCATATCGTCTGATAGAACCGGGTTTCCAGCACTGGAGCGAAATGGGACTATACCAACGAGACCTTGAGAGTTTTAAACAAAGTGCAATCATAGAGAATAAAAATACCAACTACTCTTGTATGAATTGTCACTCTTTTGGAAACAGAGACCCACAAAATATGCTGTTTCACATTCGCAGCACTGAGTATGCCGGAACATACGTATGGGTTAATGGTGTGATGGAGAAACTCAATACAAAAACTCCACAAACCATATCTGCTTTGGTTTACCCATCATGGCACCCAACCAATCGCTACATAGCCTTCTCTGTAAACGACACCAAACAGACCTTCTATGTTAATAATCCCGACAAGATTGAGGTATTTGACTATAAATCAGACGTAGTCGTATATGATGTTGAGAAGCATGAAATGGTAACAGCTCCACAACTCTTCAGTAAAGCTTCATTTGAAACTTTCCCAACATTTTCGGCAGATGGTAAAACACTATACTTCTGTAGTGCCGACTCAACCAGAATGCCACACAATCTGGAGCAGGTAAAGTATGCACTATGTGCCATTGAATTTAACCCTGAAACTCGCGAGTTCGGGAACAGAGTTGACACATTGTATAAGTCAGAGACATCAAGTGCTACCCTTCCAAGAGTATCTCCTGATGGGAAATACCTACTGTTTACTGTTGGAAACTATGGAAACTTCCATATTTGGCACAAAAGTTCAAATTTATGGCTGTACGATATAAATACCGGAGAGTGTGAGAATGCCCGTCGATGGAATAGCATGGATGTTGAAAGCTACCACTCATGGAGTAGCAACAGCCGATGGGTAGTATTCAGTACCCGACGCGACGATAATCTGCATACCCGCCTGTTTATAGGATATATCAGCGCAGATGGGACTATGGGACGTCCTTTTATGTTACCTCAAGAGGATCCTATGCACAACAAGCGTTTGATGAAATCGTACAATATTCCCGAATTCGTTAATGGTAAAATTGATGAAAAGGGGTATGAGGTTCGCAATGCTACCTCGGCAATTGATTTGAAATTTGCAACCGATATACCTACGGATATGACCAGCGGAGCGTCGGTAAAGAAGTAGGGACAAAAACAAAGAGTTTCGCCATTGCGAAACTCTTTATTTTTATCACCGATCACCTCACAACTTATTTATAAGCAATACATTCAACCTCGATAAGCCATCCCGGACGACATACCGGCGCCCATGTAATTACCATTGGAATATCGGGGAAACGAATATCAAATATTCCCTTGACAGCATCATAATCTGCTATGTCACGAATATAGACAATCATCTGCGCAATATCCTCCTCTCCGGCTCCTGCCTCAGAGAGAAGCGCATCAACATTATCCATCATACGCTCAATCTGTCCATCAATATCTCCGGGAGCAACAATAGCACCTCTGCTATCTATACTTGCTGTTCCACTGATAAGGATCTGAGTTCTGTCATCGAAATGGAGAGCAGTTCCACGCTCAAAGGTAACTCCATATAGACTGGTCGGACTTAAATTGTCATAGGCATACAGATACTGTATATCCTTATCCTTTAACCCCTCAACCGCATACGCATCCATACATACAAGATTCTCGTGTCGCTCACACACTCCATTGATACCAGTACTTGCTATGTAATGAGTGTTATTTGTCAACCCCCACTCCTCAAACAGATCCTTACGAGCACGAACAACTCCGCCATAATTGATATCAACGTCACGGACAAAAATCCATGTACGCATACAATTCTGCTCAACAGACATATCTTTATGCTTTAACATCTCGTTATACTCACGAAATATCTGCGACATCTGCTGTTGAGAATCAGCCTTGGCTGACATAAATGAGGTATCAAAACGATAGGTATGACGTCTTGTCTTAACCACTCCATCATCACAACTCAGGCCACTGCCTTTCATTAACCAAACCCACATCACAGCTTTACTGCCATCAAGCGGAGGCTGCTGGATTATTGAAACTGCTGCATCGCCGGATGTGCTTACCAACTTCCTTTGGGCAGCTATATCAGACAGAAAATAACGCTTAAAGACTGGCTTATAATCATCCATCTCTTCGGCATCTAGAATAATTTTCAATCCCTCATCCAAGACAGAAAGAGTCTTCTCAATAGAGAGACATTTATCCAAAGGCTCTATCATCAAATGGCACTCCGACACTCCCGCCGTAACCTCGAACATCGATGATTTAGCTAAAAATCCTATTTCGTTATCTGAATATTCTCCGTGTTTCATAGTCGCGCAAAGGTACGAAAAAAGCTCTATCTTACCAAAAAAAAGAGCCTATATAAAATAGCGTTAATCCATTTGTTATCAACATAACAAACACTATCTTTGTAATAAGAAAAAGTATCAGTTAATATATAACATTATCATGCAGATCAGAATTGGCGACGAGGTAAGTTTTTTAAGCGAAAAACTTGATGGTAAGGTAACAAGCATTATCGATGCAAATACTGTTAATGTCTATTGTGATATATATGGATTTGAAATTCCAGCATCCGTAAATGACTTGGTAGTTACAAAGAGTACCCTGGATTTGGATTCCAGCTCTCAAAGCAGGCATTCCCCCAATGGAGCCCCTATCAATACTCAGGCTACAAATAGCATATGGATTGCCCTACTGCCGGATAACTATGCTGATTTGCAACACTCCCGCTTCGACCTATATTTGATCAATGATACCAAAGAGACTATCCTTTATACTATAGCCGCCAACAATGGCGAAGTATATAATGCCCTATCGGCAGGTAACATCAATCCCGAAACCTCGCTACAACTTGGCACATATACTCTCAAAGAGATTGAGGCTAAGCTCAAGACAATTGTTGTGCAGTGTCTGATATATAAAAAACGTAGTGAAGAGTGGGCTGCTCCAATACAACTCGAAGTTAAGCTCTCAGCAACATCTCTTTGTAAATCCGGAGCATATCGCGAAAGCAGATACCTGAAAGGCAAAGCATTTATCCGTGAAATAAAGGAGGAGGAGATAGGTGAAAAGATATACAGAATCAAAGAGCAGATTGAACAGGAGAGAGACGATTACTCTGCAAATGATATTAAAATTGTTCCGGATAAACGTCTGCTTAAAGAGTTAAACACCAAAATGAATCAAGACCGTAAATCTCATAGCGGCATAAAAGAGCAGAAGGAGTTGAATCCCAACATTATTGAGGTTGATTTGCATGCAAATGCCCTGCTTGAAACCACTGCCGGTATGGATAGTGGTGCTATACTGGAGTTTCAGATGGAGGTATTTGTAAAAACCATGGAAAAATACAAACTCCGCAAAGGGCAAAAGATTGTATTCATCCATGGTAAGGGCGAAGGCATATTGCGCCAACGCATCATGTGGTTGCTTCAAACCACCTATAAACGCCATAACCACCAAGATGCCTCATTCAAGCAGTATGGTTTCGGTGCAACAATGGTAACTATACGTTAATCATTTAATGAAGCCAGATAACGTTCAGCGTCAAGAGCAGCACGACAACCTGCAGCTGCCGATGTGATTCCCTGACGATAAACAGGATCCATCACATCACCTGCAGCAAATACTCCGGGAACATTTGTCAACGAGGTCTTTCCCTCGGTAATGATGTATCCCTGCTCATCAACATTGATATATTTGCTGAAGACCTCTGAATTTGGATGGTGACCAATTGCAAGGAAGAATCCATCAATTGCAATCTCGCTCTCAGACTGCTCCTCTGTACCCTTCTTGTGTACCAGTTTTGCACCAGTCAAGCCTGAATCATCGCCCAACAAATCCAATGTCTGAGTCTCAAACAAAATCTCGATATTTGGAGTTTTGAATACTCTGTCCTGTGAAGCCTTTGAAGCTCTTAAAACGTTTCTACGAACAATCAGATATACCTTCTCTGCCAATCCAGCCAAATAGGTAGCCTCCTCACAAGCGGTATCACCACCACCAACGACAGCCACCTTCTTGCCACGATAGAAGAAACCGTCACAAGTAGCACATGCGCTTACTCCCATTCCACGGAACTTCTCCTCGCCCGGCAACCCCAAATACTTCGCAGTTGCGCCTGTAGCAATAATCACGCTATCTGCCTCTATCTCAGTGGATTCATCAACAGTAACCTTAAGTGGGTGCACCGAGAAATCAACAGATGTAACCACTCCGAAACGCATCTCAGTTCCCAAACGCTCTGCTTGAGCACGCAAATCTTCCATCAACTGTGGTCCCTGAACTCCGTTAGGATATCCCGGAAAATTCTCAACCTCAGTAGTAATAGTCAATTGACCACCCATCTGCAAACCTGTATAAAGCACAGGATTCATATTCGCACGAGAGGCATAAATTGCCGCTGTATAACCTGCAGGTCCTGAACCTACAATCAAACATTTAATGTGTTCTGCCATATTATTTAAATTCATTATTTTCATTACCGGAGGCAAAGATAGTGCAAGGCAAACAGAAACACAAATATATTTGAATAAGAATTTATGGTTCAACTATTATAGATTGAACCATATTGCATACGGGGACAAACAATACGCATCTACACCATTCAATAATGTTACATCAAAACAACCATCAAATTTAAACCACTATACATCAACACCTTACTACACGCAATAGCATATTATTATTAACTATTTATATCACATTTCAATTATTTTATTACATTAGATTTAAGATTCAATACAAAAATAGGGCAAGAAACAACCATTTTTACCGCATTGAACCACATTTAAGCCATTTTATGAGAACTATGGAGGAGAATTTCGCATACCGTTTAAAAGAGATACTCGCAATGCGTGAGCTAAGTTGTTATAAACTTGCCAAAATGAGTCATGTCTCCAAAGGAACACTTTCAAACTATATTAATGGAAAAATCATTGCCCCTGATTTAATGGTTATAAGCAAAATATGTATTGTCCTGAAAATCTCCCCACACTGGTTGCTCCATGGTTCAGGTCTGCAAACATTATGTGAATCAGACATTCGATATATGCGATATAAAACCAAAAAACGGGTAACACGTCAGGAGATTGAGCGAGTTCGAAACGCACTAAACAAGCTGTTCGATGATTTGTTACTACTCATTGAAGAGAGTTCGGCAATGGAGGAGTTTATCAGAAAAAACACTCCTGAGATTACTCAAAAGTAGGAGTAAAGCACTATCTTTGCACCACTATGAGTATCAAGGAGACATATCGTTTTGCAAAGGAATATCAGGATAGTGACACTGACAAATTGCTTTTAAAAAGTAAAAACTATCCCGAGGTCGATATGCGGCGTGCTGTTATGCAAATTCTGTCAAGACGTGCTGTCAAAGAGAAGCTACCAACATGGTATTGCAACAATGAGATACGTTACCCATCCAAACTATCTACCGAGCAATGCTCATCCGAGATTACTGCGAAATACAAAGCCTCGCTTATTACTGGAACAACTCTGTCCGATTTAACAGGGGGGCTTGGAGTTGATTGCTGGGCCTTCTCCATGAAAGCAAAACAGGTTAAATACTACGAGCGATATGAGGAGTATTGCTCCGCAGCAGAGCACAACTTTAAGGCTCTTGGATGCATGAACATTACCATCCATAATTGCGACTTCCGCGACATCATAGATTCCATTAATGCCGATACTATATATATCGACCCTGCCCGTCGGGGCGAGAATTCACAACGTCTTTTCTCTCTGCAGGAGTATGAACCCAACGTTGTTGAACTGAAAAATACACTACTGGATGCTTCATCCCTGTTGATTATCAAGGTCTCTCCCATGGCAGATATAACCGCAATATGCCAGGAGATTCCGGAAATTTTCGAAATTGATATTGTTTCGGTAAAGAATGAGTGCAAAGAGCTGCTTCTGCTTGCCCATAAAGGTATCGCTGACGACTTAAAAGTCGTTACATTAAATTTTGATGGCAATAGAGAGCAAAGAGTTGAGTTTATGCGCTCTACCGAGGGAGAGCTGACAAACGACTATGCAAAAGAGATAGAAGAATATCTATACGAACCCAATAGCTCTGTTATGAAAAGCGGATACTTTAAGAGTATAAGCTCTATTTTCGGAGTCAAGCCTATTGGTCGCAACAGCCATCTGTTTACCTCCGGGAACAGGGTTGAGAACTTCCCGGGAAGAGTTTTTCGCATAAAAAGGGTCATAGATTTCTCTTCAAAGTGGCTTAAGGGTGCAAAAAAGGAGTTTTCCAAGGCAAATATAGCAGTAAGAAACTTTCCACTTTCTGTGGCAGAAATCAGAAAGGCGACAAAAATAGGAGACGGTGGAGATGTATATCTCTTTGCAACCACCATTAATCCGGGGAAAAAAGTAATAATCGAGTGTTGTAAAGAGTAACAATAGTTTCTGAATATCGTATTATGTGTTAAACAAAACAGCACACGATATGAAACATACAGAATCAGAAGAGTTATCACACAAGCAATTTGTCAACACTATTGTTATTTTCGCAAGCATAGCCTTAATTATCCAGATATCAATTGACACCTTCACCCCCATGCTTCTATCCGAGAGTTTCATCAGAAACTTTCAACTTGTTATCTGTGCAATATTTTTATATATGCTTATCTACGAGATGAAAACCTCGAAAGAGCCACAAAGATATTTCTGGATTCATTTACCGCTCTTTATCATATCAATCCCATTCCTTACCATTATACAATGGTTCGGCATTAATATTGAGCATGAGTTACACCTGTTCTTCTATACTATCCCGGCTATCCGTGGAATAGTTGCACTTTTCCTTATTGTCAAGTGGTTGGTTCCGCAAAAGAATCTATCACTACTTATCGCCTACTCATCAACTCTTATTTTGACAACATACTATGGAAGCCTGATATTTTACCAGGCAGAATTGGGTATGAATCCGCAAATAAAAAACTATTGGGATGCACTTTTCGGATGGGCTCTTATGAATACAACAACAGTAGGTGCTCCAATATTTGCCGTCACAAAAACAGGGCAATTCCTTGCAGTCATCCTATCAGGTGGCGGCATGCTGTTCTTCCCTATTTTCACAAGCTATATTGTAACAAAATATCAGGATAGCCACAAAGAGAGTAATTAATAAAAAAGTAGGGGCATTATGCCCCTACAAATATCTATAACAGTGTTGAAAAATATCAATTCGCAGCCTTGTACTTCTCAACTCCGGCCTTCAGGAACTCAACGAAAGCATCGGCATCCAGATTATATCCACGAGCCGGCATCATAACGTACGGACGAAGATTCTCCTCTTCACCATGGCGGCTGTTCAAAAGGATATAATTTGGCTGTGCATTAGAGTCGAAGTTATTAATCTGGAAATCAGCATTCTTCTTTCCAAGTGTATTCTTCAACTTACCATCCTTGCCTGTGTATTGCTCTGCCTCAGGAAGCTCTGTCTTGTCATCGACATACAATGCACAAATGATATAGTCGTTTGTCAAAATCTCTATTACTCGGGGATCTGACCAAACGCTCTGCTCCATCTCACGACAGTTGACACATCCATGTCCTGTAAAATCAAGGAACAGAGGCTTATTCTCGGCCTTGGCAACACGCAAAGCCTGCTCGTAATCGAAGTATCCCTCCAAACCGTGAGCCAAGTGCAGGAAGTTTGCATACTTAGGCTCCTCACGCTGCTGAACTGTTGAAGATATTGCAGAACCGCGCAATGAACGAACATTCTCGCGAACAATTCTGTTAATATCGAAGTCGATAGTCTCTTGTGGTGGCAAATATCCTGCCAATGCCTTCAATGGAGCACCGAACATTCCAGGAACCATATATACAACAAATGTAAATACGACAATCACTAACGAGATTCTCAAAATACCCAATGGTTTCTCACAGTAGTCTGCATCATCGTGTTGCAATTTGAATTTACCCAACAAATAGAGACCAATCAACGAGAATACCACAATCCAGATAGCGATATAGATCTCACGATCAAGAATTCCCAAATGGTATGTCTGGTCGATTACCATCAGGAACTTGAATCCCAATGCAATCTCAATGAATCCCAATACAACCTTAACTGAGTTCAACCAACCTCCAGACTTTGGAAGTGATGACAACTTAGATGGGAAGAAAGCAAAGAATCCAAATGGAAGTGCTACCGCCAATGAGAATCCAAACATTCCGATAATCGGACGCAATACTGAACCACGAGCTGCCTCAACCAAAATAGTACCTACAATTGGAGCGGTACAAGAGAACGACACCAATACCAATGTAAATGCCATAAAGAAAGCACCGATGTAACCTCCCTTATCTGCTTGCGCATCTGTCTTATTTACCATCCATGATGGCAATACAATCTCGAACGCACCAAGGAATGACGCTGCAAAGATCATAAAGATTACAAAGAAGAACAAGTTAGGTACCCAGTTTGTACTCAACCAGTTTGTGAAATCAGCTCCCAGCAAGAATGAGATAATCAATCCGATTACTGTATAAATGAAGATAATAGAAAAGGCATAGAAAAGCGCTTTCATCTTAGCCTTCTTTTTATCCGCATCACTATGCATAAAGAACGATACTGTCATAGGAATCATCGGGAATACGCATGGCATAATAACTGCAGCCAAACCTCCAGCGAATGCTAACCAGAAGAAAACCCACAAAGAGTCCTCTTTCTCCTCTGTAGCAGGCTCAACCTCTGCCTCAGCAACAACAGCAGGAGCAACTGGCTCAGCAACACTCTCACTCTGTGGAGCAACTTGCTCCTTTACAGGCTCAGTTGCCTTCTTAGGCTCCTCTTTCTTTGGTGCATCTTTTTTGGCAGGAGCAACAACCTTGCGCTCAACAGGAAGTGAGAAATCATAGCTTCCCATTATACATGAACCGCCATCCTGACACAATTGATAATCAACACATCCAGCGATAGCCTTTGCAGCATCGTCTGTAAACTTAACTGTCTGGGTAATTGTAAAGTTACCCTCAAATGACCATACATCAACCTCAAAGATGTCATCATAAGCCTTATGAGGCTCCGGAGCCTCCACTGCCTTATCAACTCCCTCAACGCCCTTGTTATAGGTGATTGATGTAGCCATTGGACCACCAACAGGTGTGTTCATTGAGTACACATGCCATCCTGCAGGTATACTACACTTAAACTCTACCTTGTAATTTCCATCCTTCAATGGAGTTACACTGCTCTTCCAAGCAGCCTCTTGTGCATTCAGTGCAATACCGAACAGGCACAAAAGAGATACGATTAATAATTTTTTCATTGGTTCATTTATTTAATTCATTCTTATTTTTATCATACAAATGGAACTCATAGATATAGTATGATGGAACCTCAATGATTGAAATCCATAACTTATATCTGATAGACCATTTCAAACGCAAAGAGTTTAATCCTCTCTTAATATATGAAGCAATAAACGGATGAAGCTTTAAAGTCACCACCTTTACTCCTCCATCACCGGCAACTCCGGCTATTGCATCCTCAATTTTATCCAGAACGAGGATTGCAGCCTCGGCCTTACCGCTTCCATGACACACCGGACATTGATCCAAGGTATCAACACTCATCACCGGACGAACACGCTGACGAGTAATCTGCATCAAACCAAATTTACTCAAAGGCAAAATGGTATGTTTGGCTCTATCGGTCTCCATAAGGCTTTTCATCTTGTCAAAAACCTTTTGGCGATTTTCGGCCAGATTCATATCGATAAAATCAATAATAACTATTCCGCCCATATCACGCAACTGCATCTGACGCGCAACCTCCTCGGCTGCAGCCAGATTCACCTCAAGAGCATTACTCTCCTGATCAGTGCCCAATTTAGAACGGTTACCGCTATTTACATCAATCACATGGCAAGCCTCGGTGTGTTCAATAATAAGGTATGCTCCATTTTTAAATGATACAGTCTTGCCTAATGATGATTTTATCTGTTTGTCAACTCCAAAATGGTCCATAATAGGAATCTCGGGGGCAACATACTTTACAATACTCTCCTTCTCAGGTGCTATTGACCGCAAAAAGAACTTAATCTCTCTGCTCAATGCTACATCGTTGACATATATATTTTCAAATGAGGGGTTCAAAATATCCCTCAAAAATGCACTTGTTCTATCAATCTCTCCTAAAATCAACTTTGGTGGTTCAATCTCTCTAAGATTGCGGAACGAGGCCTCAAAACGTTCAACCAACTCTTTAATCTCCTGGTCAAATACAGCCACGCTCTTCCCCTCTGCAACGGTACGAACAATAATACCATAATTTTTAGGACGTATGCTCTCAATAAGTCTCTTCAGACGTTTTCTTTCGTCATTTGACTTAATTTTCTGTGAAACAGAAACTTTATCAGAAAAAGGAATTACTACCAAATTCCTGCCTGCTAAACTCAATTCTGATGTCAATCTCGGCCCCTTTGTCGAAATAGGCTCTTTCGAAACCTGTACTGCAACCCATTGGCCTTGAGACAATACATCTCCAATCTTTCCCTCTTTTGAAATCTCTTCCTCCAATCGCAACTTGCCTACAGGCATACCTTTGCGAGCAAGGCACTGTTTTATGTAGCTATCAAGAGATTTAAACTGAGGGCTCAGATCAAGATAATGAAGAAATGCGTCCTTCTCATACCCGACATTGACAAAGGCAGCGTTGAGTCCGGGCAAAATTTTCCTAACCCGACCAAGATAGATATCTCCAACGGCAAACTGCACATTGGTCTTCTCCCTGGTCAGCTCCACAAGCTTCTTCTCGCGAAGCATCGCGATTACCACCTCGTCAGAGCGGACATCAATAATCAATTCGCTACTCATTCAATCTTTCCCTCAATTAGAAGCTGTTAAAATTTATTTCGAAAATGCTATCCGTTATTGCAAAACAATCCTTATGGCATTAAGCCGTAAGGATTGTTGTAACATTTGACACAATAATGGAAAACATTACTTTCTTGTTTTGTGACGATTCTTTCTTAGTCTCTTTTTACGCTTGTGCGTTGCCATTTTATGTCTCTTTCTCTTCTTTCCGCTAGGCATAATCTCCTCCTTTCTTTATTTTACATTATCTTTAACCTTTACAACGAAGCTCTTTGAAGGCTTGAATGATGGAATGTTGTGTGCAGGGATTTTAATAGTCTCGTTCTTTGAGATATTTCTTGCAGTCTTCTCAGCTCTCTGCTTTACTACAAAACTACCAAATCCTCTCAAGTAAACATTTGAACCATCAACAATAGATGATTTGATTACATCCATAAATGCCTCAACCACTGTTTGAACAGCCACCTTCTCAATTCCGGTGTTTTTTGAGATCTCGTTTACGATATCTGCTTTTGTCATTTTGTTTAAATATTTAGTATTCAATAAATTATTCGAAAACGCTATATTTTTCGGACTGCAAATATAAGGCTTTTATTGCAAACAGAAAAAAGTTATTGACCATTTTTTCAAAAAAAATCTTTTTTGGCAAAAATCGGCCATATAATCACCACTTTATTCGATAATTCTTAATATATTCGCCTATTGAAATAAACTTGCTCGGCTATTGTATACATAATAAATATTATGTAAATTGCAGCCGAATTAGTTTAATTTATATCATTATGGTAAACAAAGTTATTTTAATTGGAAACGTAGGTGCAGATCCCGAGGTTAGATTCCTGGAGGGAGGCACAGCAGTTGCAAACATTCGACTTGCAACAACCGAAACATTCAATCGCAATGGCGAGAAGAGCGAGCAGACAGAGTGGCACAACATTGTTCTGTGGCGAGGGCTCGCTGAGATTGCAGAGAAGTATGTAAAAAAAGGTATGAAACTCTATATCGAGGGGCGCCTCAGAACAAGACAGTGGGAGGACAAGGACCATATCAAGCGCTACACTACCGAAATCTATGCCGATAATATGCAGATGTTAAGCCGCGTAGATAGTGGCAATAGTAATGACGCAAACACAATAACAAAGGTCTCAACCACTAAAGCCCCTGTAGAGAAGGTTGATCCGGATATTCAGGATGATGATTTGCCATTTTAATTCAGAAGTTGTTTAAAATTTATTTCTAGATTAAATGGAGGCCCAAAGTATCACGATTATTACAGAGATAGCCTTTACGATTATTATGGTTATTCTGCTACTCTGCTCGGCAATGTTCTCGGGCTCAGAGGTAGCATTCTTTGCACTCACACCAAAACAGATTGAGAAATTACGTGAGGAGGGCGAGGAGTACTGTATCAAATTAATTAACCAGCCTGAGAGGTTGCTGGCAACCATCCTTATATCTAACAATTTTGCCAATGTTGGAATTGTAACCCTATCAACATATCTGGTTAACAAACTGATTACATCGGACAATCAAATTGTAGTCTTTTTGATTCAGGTTGTACTTGTCACATTCCTTATATTGCTCTTTGGCGAGATACTACCTAAACTTTTCGCCAATAAGGCAAGGGTAAAGATGGCAAAATTAGCAGCGCGCCCGATATATGCACTGATGGTTCTCTTCAGCCCGATAGCATCAATCCTTATAAAGTCGACATCGCTGATAAGCAATCGTCTGAAAAGCAAACAGGTTTTATCAATGGACGAATTTTCAAAGGCGATTGAGCTTACAGAAAAGCAGGAGATAGACCAGGAGAAAGAGTTACTTGAAGGTATAGTCAGATATGCTTCAAAAAACACCTCCGACATCTTTACGCCACGAATAGATATTGTTGCATTAGAAAAAGATAGTGACTTTAATCAGGTCAAGGCACGGATTATTGAGAGTGGATATTCAAGAATGCCGGTCTATGAAGAGAACCTTGACTCTATATGCGGGATTCTGTACGTAAAGGATTTGTTACCTCACCTGAAAAAAAGTGATTACAATTGGGCTCAGAATGTTAGACCAGCCTACTTTGTACCCGAGAATAAAAAAATCAACACCCTTCTTGAGGAGTTCCAGAAGAAAAAGGTACATATGGCAATAGTTGTAGATGAGTATGGCGGGACGTCCGGAATTGTAACAATGGAGGATATACTTGAAGAGATACTTGGCGAGATAAACGACGAGTATGACGAGACCGACAGCGACTACACCCGGACAAAAAATAATGGCTACATATTCCGTGCAGCCACACTTCTGAACGATTTCGAGAAGATTGTCGGCATTGAACACGATGAATTGGAAGAGATATGTGGCGAGGCAGAAACGTTGGCCGGACTGATTCTTGAGATAAAAGGCGAGATGCCAAAGCAGGGTGAATCTGTCATTTATGGAAAACACAAATTCACCGTTACCGAGGCAAACAATCGCCGTATTGCAAAGATCAAGTACGAATCTCTTACTCCATCAACGAAACTCCATTGATATTGTAAGGCAGAGATAAATTTACAATTCTACAAATAGTAGGGAAGATGTCTATCATACTACAGGCACTCTTCCCTATTTTTTCGCTACCCACCCCATACACATAGAGTGGGACGAAACGACACTTGCTGTATCTGCAGTAGTTGTCCTCACGCTCCTGCATACCCGGGATCCACGACTGCTCCAGAGCAAACATTATATCGCCACTACGTTTCGGATAGAAACTTCGGCTTATCAACAACTCGGTACCCTGACTAATTGATGCAGATGCCAGCTCGGTTGATGTTATCACCTTTGCCACACCTTCGAAATTGACCAGAAAGTCGGCAACTGTACGCTGAAAATCTCCCAATACCAACCTATTCTTTTGGATAAGCTCCCTATTCAGATAGATCTGTCCGGAATCAAAACTCAATACCCACTCACCATCTCCATAGAGCAGTTTCAGATACGATTTTAAAAGAGCTACAGCTCGATATATACTGAAATAATCTCCCTTTAATCTGTATTGTGCCAAATCTATTGGCAACATCTCACGCCCCTCAGATATGGTCATAAAGAGAGTGTACCCCTCCTCGCCACAACGGCTATCCAGCTCTTTTAAAAGGCTCTCTATAGATTTATCCATTCTCAGAACCAAATCTTTAAACTCCGGAGAGTTTATGGCAAAGTCACGGTTCATATAATCAAGCGACGAGAGGGTTATCATCAACAGATCTGGCTCACGATCCTCGCCCAGACGCTCCTTTCGCATAACCTGAATTGCACTGTTAATAACGATATCATTTGCGTGAGGAATTGCATTTACTATCTGATACCCACGATACTGATTTCTGAGATTCGACAAGTTGTAGTAGAATTCCCGTTTTCCCCACGAAGGCAACCAACCGATATTGACAATCGAGTCAACATTTAATTTTACATTCCAACTATCCAGCCACTGCGGCACCCCGGCATTATACTTCGACGACACAATCTTGCCACTCTTCTCATCAAACCAGAAGCAGTTGTTTGCATAGGTTCCACCCGCCATAAGTGCATCTTCTGCTCTCATGGCTACCGAATATGCCCGCGAAAAGGAATTTGCCATTCTCATATATGCAGCGATATTCAATACTTTAAGCTGTTCCGGTGTTGAATCCTTTGAGATGTTAGGTAATCTGCCATTTTTGAGTCTGTCATACCACTCATGTGAAACAATTCCATGCTCAGACGGATAGGTACCTGTATAGATTGTAGCCTGATCCGTACCACACTGCGAATACATATATCCATAATCGGCACGAAGCTCTTTTGCTCCTCTCATCAAGCGCTTAAAGCCACCATCTCCCAGCTCATAATCATACATTCTCACCCACTCGGGATAAAAATTGGCCAAAGTTATACCAACTACCATTCTGGGCTTATCTCCTGCTTTCACATTGCCACACACAAAGACAAGTGAAACAAAAAGCACCAACACTACTCTTATCATATCAATTACTCTCCTCTATATACTCTATTTTTAATCTGTCACCGGCAGAATCCACTCCTATCTTCAGAGACTTACCGGCAATGATGTTCCCACGCAATATTTGCTCCGATACCTCATCCTCAAAATAGCGCTGAACGGCACGTTTCAACGGACGGGCTCCATACTCTGAGCTATACGATTTAGCAGCCAAGAATTTGTATGCCTCCTCAGAGATTTCTACACGACAACCATACTCCTCAATACGTAGGATAGCCTTCTGCATCTCAAGTCTTAAAATGGTCATCAAATCCTCTCGATGCAGGGAGTTAAAGAATACAACATCGTCTATTCTGTTTAAAAATTCAGGAGAAAAGGTACTCCTCAAAGCCTACTTCACTATCGATTCACTCCGTTTCTCATCAATAGCAGCACTATCTGCAGTAGTAAAACCTACTGCCCTTCCATACTCTTTTACCTGGCGCGAACCGATATTCGATGTCATTATTATTATTGTGTTTCTGAAATCTACAATACGACCAAAACTATCAGTCAATCGTCCGTCATCAAGAAGTTGCAACAGAATATTGAATACATCTGCGTGAGCTTTCTCAATCTCATCAAGTAACACCACACTGTATGGTTTACGAAGCACCCTCTCCGTTAATTGGCCACCCTCATCATAGCCGACATATCCCGGAGGTGCACCCACCAGACGGCTCACAGCAAACTTCTCCATATACTCGCTCATATCGATTCTTATTAATGCATCCTGAGAATCAAAGAGCTGAATAGCAAGTTCTTTGGCCAATTGAGTTTTACCAACTCCTGTAGGGCCAAGAAAGATAAACGAGCCGATTGGTCTGTTTGGATCCTTCATGCCGGTTCTATTGCGCATAATGGCACGAACTACACTATCAATCGCCTGTTTCTGACCAATTATCACTCTCTCCAACTCTGAGCGCATATTCAAAATCTTGGTTCCTTCGCTACTTGCAATTCTGGAGATTGGGATACCGGTCATCAAAGCAACAACCTCGTCAACTGCCGCTTCATCAACAACCACCTTATTATCCTCCAATCTGTGTTGCCAGGCCTCGCGAGCCGCCTCAATACCTTTTAAAAGTTCGCGTTCCTCATCTCTGAGCGAGGCTGCATACTCAAATCTCTGCTCTCTGACTGCCACCCTCTTCTTCTCAGTAACATCGTGAAGTCGGAGTTCCATTGACTCTATCTCAAAAGGGAGGGTTACATTATCCAAATGCGCCCGTGCCCCTGCTTCATCCATAGCATCAATTGCCTTATCCGGTAGAGACCTGTCTGTAATATAGCGGGTTGTCAACTTAACACACGCCTCAAGTGCAGCATCTGTATATATTACATGATGATGCTCCTCATACTTCGATTTGATATTTCTTAAAATATTCAGAGTCTCGTCATAATTAGGAGCTTCAACTATTATCTTCTGGAAACGACGCTCTAAAGCACCATCCTTCTCGATTGTCTTACGGTACTCATCTATTGTTGTCGCTCCGATACACTGAATGGTACCACGAGCCAAAGCAGGCTTCAAAATATTAGCCGCATCAAGACTTCCCTGCGACCCTCCTGCCCCAATAATGGTATGAATCTCATCAATAAAAAGAATCACATCCTTTCTCGATGACAACTCCTTTATCAACTCCTTCATTCGCTCCTCAAACTGCCCCCTATATTTAGTTCCGGCGACGAGCGATGCCATATCGAGCGATATAATACGCTTCTCATGCAAAACACACGATACCTGTTTATTGACAATTTTCAGAGCCAACCCCTCGGCAATAGCAGACTTGCCTACACCCGGCTCACCAATCAGAATGGGATTATTCTTTTTTCTTCGACTCAAAATCTGAACCAAACGCTCAATCTCGCTTTCACGACCGACTATCGGATCCAATTTCCCCTCAAGAGCAGCCTTGGTAATATCCACTCCATAATTCTCCAAAAGTGATCCGCTTACACTTCGTTCCTCGTCTGTTGCCCCCTCACTCTCGCCCATATCCTTATCAAAATGATCAAAATCATCAGAGGCCTGTGGCGAAAACAACTCCCTTGCATCTGATTCCAGTTCATTAAGCAAAGACTCCTTAAAAGCATTATAAGTTACACCCATTGAAGCAAGTTGCTCACATATATGCAAGGCATCATAATACAAAAGTGCCAACATAATATGAGTCTCATCAACCTCATCCTGTCCCAACTTCCAGGCCTCTTCATGAACCTTCCTCAACACCGATGCAGTAGCAATAGTAGGAGGCAAATCATTCAGAGATGGAGTTGTACGCACTCCTATAAAGTTCTCATCCTTAATATTCTCAGCTATATAATTACGTACAATACTCGACAAATCGGATAGTTTGACGCCCATTGAGGACATCTGTTTTGCAACAACCGACTCCTCAAGCTCAATCATACCCAACAGCAAATGCTCCGGATACAACTTTGAACATCCCGTCTCCATTGCTATCTTGCCGGCTCTGGCAATTATCTCACGTATTCTGTTTCTCTTCTCCTGCGACATCTTAAATCATCAATTACCATTAAGCATTCTTATAAACGAGGCCTCGTCCAAAATTGTTATTCCCAGTTTCTCGGCCTTAGCCAATTTTGAACCTGCACTCTCGCCGGCCAAAAGATATGTAGTTTTTGAAGATACGCTATCGCTCACTCTGCCGCCAGCAGTCTGAATCATACGCTTAAACTCCTCTCTGCCTCGGCTCAATGTTCCGGTTATAACAAAAGTCATACCCTCAAACTGCGATGAACTCTGTTCTGAGGTGCTCTCCATAACAACTCCTGCAGCACGCAACGAATCTATAATCATTCTGTTGCCAAAATCCGAAAAGAAATCAAACAAGCTATTGGCCATCTGCTCGCCTACTCCATCTATTCTCTTAAAATCCTCAACCGATGCAGCAAGAAGAGCATCCATACTCTTGAAGGTCGCTGCCAAATCCTTTGATGCACTCTCACCAACATGACGGATTCCCAAGGCATATATCAATGCTGCCAGACCGGCACTTTTACTCCGTTCAATGGCATTTAACAAATTATCCACACTACGCTCCTGCATTCGGAACACTCTCCGCTGAGTTCCCTGGCTCTTTAGTCTGCTCTCAAAATCGGCATCAAACATATTGGCCAACGAAACAGGCTCATCCTCAACTATGTTCTCACTATCATCATCAGGCTCATCCACCACCTTCTCCAAACCTATCAACTCACTCCTTCTACCCCTTAAGGTGTATATATCCGCAACAGTATTTATCTTTCCTTTACTAAGCAGAAGATCAACAATCTCACCTCCAAGTCCCTCTATATTCATTGCCTTACGGCTTGCAAAGTGCTCTATGGCCGCAACAACTCGTGGTGGACAATTCGGATTAATACAATAGTGGTTAGCCTCACCCTCTTCACGCACCAATCCCATTCCACACTCAGGACAGATTGTTATAAACTCCACCGGCTTAGCCCCCTCCGTTCTACGGCTATGATCTACCCCCACTATCTTTGGTATAATCTCACCCCCCTTCTCTACGAGCACAAAATCATGCTCATGAATATCCAAAGCAGCTATCACATCGGCATTGTGCAATGAGGCACGCTTCACAGTAGTTCCCGCCAGATGAACTGGAGAGAGATTGGCAACCGGAGTTATCGAACCGGTTCTGCCAACCTGATATGTAATACTCAACAACTCGGTACAAGCCTGTTCCGCCTTAAATTTATATGCGATAGCCCAACGAGGGCTCTTGGCTGTATATCCCAACTGCTCCTGTGCACTGTATGAATTAACCTTTATAACCACACCATCAATTGGAACCGGTAACTCTCCACGCTTCTCATTCCAAAACTCGATATAACTCCAAACGTCATCAATAGAGTTGCACATCTTATAGTTTCCGGCAACATTCAAACCCCACTCCGAAGCCTTATGCAACGAATCAAAATGTGACTCAATCGCCGGGATGGGTGTTGGAATATAGTATAAATAGCAATCCAAGCGGCGCTTTGCCACTACCGACGAATTTTGCAATTTCAGCGTTCCCGCTGCCGCATTACGAGGATTGGCAAATGGTTGTTCACCAGCCTCAACACGCTCAATATTTAACCTGTCAAAAACCGAGAATGGCATAAGAATCTCGCCTCTGATCTCAAATCGTTCCGGGAAATCGCCATGCAACCTTAAGGGGATACGTTGAATTGTTCTGACATTAGCTGTTACATCATCGCCTTTTACTCCATCTCCACGAGTTACGGCTCTCACCAACGCGCCCTTCTCATATATCAGACTGATAGAGGTTCCATCATACTTTAACTCACACACATATTCAATAGCAGTACCCTCATCCAATCCACGTCTTACTTTAGAATCGAAATCTATCAGCTCTTCCCGGCTATATGTATTGCTCAACGACAACATAGGATACTCATGAGGCACAGTTGCAAAATCATTACTTAAATCCGTTCCCACTCGACAGGTAGGCGAATTCGGATCATAGCACTCCGGATGCAAGCTCTCCAACCTCTCCAACTCGTGCATCAACATATCAAACTCAATATCGCCAATCTCCGGGGCATTATCTATATAGTAACGGCGGTTGTGATACTCCAGCAACTCGCGCAACTCCATAATCCTCTTAACCTCATCCATAACTTACAACTCTCACTCTGCTTACAATAGTTTCTACAATTCTCATTGACAAAGGTAATGCAAATTGGATTTTATTTGTTTATTTTGTGTTATAATCTTTACCTATGAAAACAAAAGTAACACTAATAATCATATCCATATTCGTTGCTTTCTCTGTAAAAGCACAATTCTACAACTATGGTCAGGATCGAGCATCAATCAGGTGGAATCAATACAGGATGAAGAACTATCGTCTCATCTATCCATACTCCTACACCGAAAATGCAAAACAGGTACTACACTACATGGAGTGGCTCAACTCACACAAAAGCTCAATCAATATTACCCCCAAAAATATGGCAGTAGTCCTGCATAGCGAAGGAGGAGTATCAAATGGAATGGTAACGTGGGCACCTCGGGTAACCAACCTATACACTCTGCCTCAACAAACGCCTCACGACTACTGGCTACTCCACCTTACCGCACATGAGTACCGTCACACAGAACAAATGGCCAAGGTCAACCAACACTTTACCAAAGTATTATACTACATCTTCGGCGATATAGCCCCGGTTGTAGCCATTGGAGCCTACGTACCTACATGGTATCTTGAAGGCGATGCAGTTACCTTTGAAACAAGTATAGGAAATATCGGGCGAGGTCGCGATCCCGAATTCCTTAACTATCTAAAAGCCCAGGTACTGGAGAAAGGAATCTACTCATACAACAAGGCCACACTGGGCTCATACACCGACTACATACCAAATCACTACGTATTAGGCTACTACCTATGTGCAACAGGAAGAGTTAAATACGGGAATAACCTGTGGAGCGATGCCCTGACACGGGTAGCAAAACGCCCTTATGGCATAACTCCATTCAACAGAGCCCTGAAACTTGGAACAGAGAAACGTCACACCCGCAAAACTCTTTATGAAGAGACTCTGAATGCTTTATACAAAGAGTGGAGTAAAGAGAGCGTTAAAAATCCTGCTGATACATCCATAATAATAACAACCAATCAATACTATACCAACTACTACTCTCCCATTTTGATAGGCAGCGACTCAATCATAGCATATAAAAACGGATATGAGGAGAGCGGAGCTATAGTTCTGATTCACAACGGAGAGGAAAAAACAGTAACCAAAACAGGAATTCTATACGACAAGAAAATTGCCTTCAACGGAGAAACCATCATATGGGCAGAGTATCTGCCTCACTATCGCTACTCTCATGGAGGTAGAGAGGTTCTATGCAGTTATAATCTGAAGAGCAATAAATTTACACGCCACAAAAACAATAACAACAGATATGCTCCATTCACAACCCCTGATGGCTGGGGATGTGTCGAGATTCAGCCAAACGGTAACTCAGACATTGTGCTCCTTGACTATAATATGAATGAAATTACAAGAATTAATGGAGAGTCCGGAGAGCTATACATTCATCCCACAGCGGATAAACAACATATATACACCACACTAAACACCATTGAAGGAAATTCAATAGTTAGGATAGAGATTAAAACCCATAAACGGGAGTATATTACCCAACCTATCAACTATATGATCGATTACCCTCAAATCATTAACGACACTCTGTACTATGTAGCCTCGTTCAACACCAATAACGCAATATATCGCTATGCAGACGGAAAGAGCGACATGGTACTCGAAACAAAATATGGAGTTACCATGCCTGCCATAGATAAAAATAATATCGTTGCGTCAGCCTACACTGCTGATGGATATAAACCCATTTCAGTTAAGAAAGAGCAATTGAAGGAAATGCCTATAGCCTACTACTCATTCGCTTTAGCCGACTCAATATCAAAACTTGAGAATTTCCCCAAATACACACCTAAGGTGATTGACACTACAACACTGCAAAACAAACGTTACCACCGGGGCGCACACCTATTCTCAATTCACAGTTGGGGACCGCTATACGCCAATGCCGAGAGTATGGATATAAAATTGGGAGCCTCAATATACAGCCAGAACCGTCTCAACACAATGGCAGTGAGTTGTGGTTATCTGAAACTGGAGGGATATGACAGCGGAGTATGGCGCATAAATGCTACCTACCGGGGATGGTGGCCAATAATAGGTATCAGCGGAGAGTTTGGGAAAAAAGAGCTACGGGCTACCGACGGATTTACCTACTACAATTTTGAACCCCGCTTTAACAAATTGAACAGCTCCATCCAACTCCCCATATCAATATCGAAAAAAGATTGGAGTAGCTCGATTATCCCATATATTGCATACAACTTAGAAGGGTACAGTCAGGCAACAAGTCATAGTGATCTACCAATAATGGAACAACCTGTCAGAGTGATACCCAAGAAAATACAATACGTTGATGGAGGTATTTCAATCTCCGGTAACAAATTTAAGACCAACCTTGATATACTTCCTAAATATGGATTTAATTTAAGAGTTGGTGGTGCAAAAGAGATTGGAGACTATGGCATTGGCGATATGCTATATGCACACCTTCAACTTAATATTCCAGGCATGTTTAAACATCACTCAATAACACTTTATGGTGCGACACAGCAGGCAAGCAAAAATAACATCAGCGGACATTCACCCCGGATACTTCGTCCTCGTGGTATTACTCTTAAAGGAGCAGACTATACCAGCTTCAGATCGACATACACATTGCCTATCTGCTATCCGGAATTGGGAATCGGTTCAATTCTCTACATTAAACGAATATTTGGCTCTCTCTTCTATGATTATGGTACAATATCTCTGCATAATCAACATATAAACATTCACTCAGCAGGAGCAGAGTTAAAAGGAGATATAAATCTACTACGTTTAACATACCCATTAAATATAGGTGTAAGGGCAGGATACGAAACATTGACCAAATCTCCATTCGCAGAGCTTCTATTCTCTATATCGCTGTCAATATAAAGAGATTCAGATATATCACAAAATTAGGGGTGACCTAACGGCCACCCCTATTCGATTATGGTATTAGTAAACTAAATCTATTATCAACGTTATTAGAAGTTTATAGTAATCGGCAACTCTACTCCGTTATACTTAAACTTAACAACACATGATACGGCTGGAGCCTTAGTAACTACACCCTCAATAAGACCTGCAACCAACTTAGACTTGCTGTACTCAACATAAACAGGATTTGGATAAGTACCTACGTTACCAGAAGCATCAAAGATGAATCCGTTAACTCCGTAAGTCTTAGCAGAAACCTCAGTACCATCTACGTTAACTCCAACAAACTCAATTGAACCGTCAGCAATCAAAGATGCTACCTCCTCCTCGTTTACGTACAGAGCATACGCAAGTAGAGAATCAATCTTCTTCTCCTCGAATGGCTCCTCGTCAACTGTTACGTCGTAAGAAAGCTCCTTCAACAATGGAGTACCAACATTTACAGTTACATTAACTGTGTAGGTATTCTCTTTACCCTCAGCAGGCTGAGTGTAAAGCAACTGAAGCTGACCTGAATAGGTTGCACCAACCTCTGCTGTCTCGCTCAATAGAACATTGATCATACCTGTTGTCTCATCAAAGTTCAATGCCATCAAACCTTCTGTCTTGTATGTAGCATTTCCTGCTGCATCATAGTATGAACCATAACCCTCTCCTGTATATTGGTTAGCGCCAAGAGCAGAAAGGAATGGTGTACCATCAGCCAACAATGCTCTCCAGATGATACTCTTAGTATCCTCACGTGGTTTTCCCTTATCAGAAGATGTTGACAAGATATAGTAAGCATCCATAGCTGTAGAGGTCAAACCGAAGCTACTCAACATATCGTTGAAATCAACAGCAACAGCTGCAGTCTCACCATATGGAAGATCGATTGTTATATTCTGTGTTCCATCCATAGCAACACCATCGTTTACTGTCAACTGCTTAACAGTTACAGGGCAAACATGCTCACCCCAAACAATATTTACAGTTGCTGTACGCTCAGAAGTTGCGTCGCTTGTAGTCTTAATTGTAACTGTTGTTCCGTTAACAGTTGCCTCAATCCAATCAGCCTCACAATCAATTGTTGCACCCTCGCGTGAAGTTACAACATAGTACTCAGCAGGGCTCTTTGGGAACTCAAAGTTATCAACATCAATTGAGAATGTTGTAGCCTTTTGAATAACCTTCACCGGAGCTGTCAACACATTGTCACCATCCTTATAGATAACATCAAGAGTATACTCAAAGTCGTTCAAAGTATTGTTAGTTGTCAACGCTGAGAAAGACAAACCTCCTCCACGAGGACGATCAATCTTGAACTTCTCCAAGAACTCTGCTGAAGCAGCATCGGCAGTCTGTGTTCCTAAACGGACCTCGCCCTTATAGGTAATAACCTGCAAGTTTGCTGTTGAACCCTCAGCATAACCAAGCTCAACGCTCTCAGAACCAAGAGTGATTCCGCTTACCTGATGAACCTTAACAATATTCTCGTCTCCAGTCAATGAAGTAACAAGTTTAATATCTGCATCACGAGCATCCTGATTTGGGTTAACGTCGCAAACAATAACAATACCACCTGTATTTGAACGAGAGATTGAGGTAATCCACTCCGGATACTCACAAGCATCAAGGTCAAGAGGAGCATTAACATTACCAACTCCAGAAGCCATTACAGGACCACCGGTTGCAACTACATTATAAACGTAATCAGCAGGCTGAGCCATAGTAGTTGTTACTGGCAATTGGTTTACAAGTACTGAACGAGACTTGATTGCACCCTCTCCAGATGTTGCACTGATACGAATCTGACCTGAACGACCAGCTTTAGCATCCTCCATATCAGTAATATTCATAGCTACTACATGCAATGTTGTATCATCAACACGGCGAGCATCCTTAATCCAAGACTTAGCCTTCTCATCAATCTCAACACTCCAATCCAAATACTCTGTCTTAACAACGATATCTTTACAAATTGTATCAGCTGTCAAATCAGTAGCATTAACAGGATCAAAAGTAACCAATCCAGGAGTTATGCTAATCTCATCCTTCAAAGTCTGCCAAAAACGGATACCACTATAACTCATAGTTCCGTCATGCAACTCACAATAACCTACATAGTAGTATGTAGTTTTTGGATCAAGTTCAGCTACATCAAAGAATGTAGTATCATTTCCGGTAAACTCCTCATTCAAATCATAACCATAAGTGATAAGGTAGTCAAGATCCTTGGTAATACCATACAATACACCTGCGGTCTTAATCTGAGGATAGTCCTTTTTATTGAACCAAACCTTTACACGTGCAGTATTCGGAGTAACGTAGTCAGTAAGAGTTCCTGCACTAACGGTAATCGAATCTGCATTTGTAACCAGCTTATCATCCTCCTCACAAGAGCACATAACTCCTGCAAGAGATGCAACCATAAGGGTTAAAAATAATTTTCTCATATCTTTTTATTTATCTGTATTTGGGTACTCCGCACAAGGCGGAGCACCTGTTATACTGTAAAATTACAAAATTACAACATTCACCTTAAAGGTAACAGACCAGGTCTTACCCTCCTCATCGGTATATGAGATTCTGTGACATGTTGGATATACTTCACCTGAAGCAACCTGACCAGGATACTGACCAACTGTAAATGTATTATAAGAGCCACCCTCGAAGAATACACGAGCGTTAGCACCCCAACCTACAACCTCCTGGTTCGCACCCCACCAACAACCATTGGCATTAGTGTTACTTGCGTGAGTATCACCATCAGCATCAACTCCCTCGAAGATAATCTCCCCGTTATCAAGAGCAGCTGCGTAAGAATCATCATCTAAACCAAAAGCTCTAACAATGATTGACTCTGCAAATGAGTATGAACCTCCGTCATAACCTGTACTGACTGGAATCTCTACAGTAGCCTCCATCTCAACATTGTGAGGACCTGTAATCTTACCCTCTCCGGTGTACTTCATTACAACAGCTCCACAGTTTGTCTCATAAGCCTCACCCTTCTTAGCATCAGCACTATACTCAATAGAAATAGTTGCGCTGGTAGATTCAAAATCAAGACATGTAATCTCAACATTATAGGTTTCAGACTCTCCAACTGCAGGTGCAGGCAAATAGATGGTTGCAACACCCTCTGCATCAGCGTATGCAGGATCAATCTCTCCAAGACCTGCATTCAAAACTGTTACGCAAGCACCCTCTACAGGAAGTCCATCATCCTTATCGTAGATAGACAATGTAGCTGTATAGATGTACTCCTTCTCAAGCATTGGTTGAGTAAAAGCAACCTCTGCATTCTGTCCCTCCTTTACAGAGCCAATAGGCATTGTAGTAAGAACTGTTTTATAATCCTCATGCACAAACTGAAGATTTGCTACAGCAAATGGAGCATAGTCAAAGTGATAAACAGCCTGACCATTCTCATCGGTAGTGATATTGATATCATAGTGTGTGTCAGAGATATTTACACCTGAAATAGGCTGCTGATTCTCATCAACAACTGTGATTGTTACGTCTGCACTACCTGCTTTTCTCTCTGTATTGGTATCAAACTCCTCGTGATCTGTAGCACAAGCAACAGTTCCGAAAAGAAGAGCCAATGCAAAATATTTCAAATTTTTCATAGTTTAGACTTGTTTAAAATTAATTAACTCGCTTAATAGGTCCTTTGTAAAGCTCTTCACCCTCATTCTCCTCCATTGTAGATTTAACGGTGAACTCACCCTGCAACTGCAACTCAGCCTTATACATACCTGAACGACCTACTACAAAGTTAGCCAATACTGTAATGTTACAATCGGCAGTATTTGTATAGTCACGAATTGTATAACGGCAATAGTTTACAGGCTCTTTAATATTAGAAGCCGGGAATGGAGCTACTGGATATGGACAAAGCAGATACTCACCACAATAGATTGGAGTCAACCATGGAGTATAAGCATCATATGGTTGCCAGTCAGCCGGGTCAAGTTTTGTACCATTAAAAATAGGACGAATCTCAACCTGTACAGGCTCGCCTGCAGCATTAACTACATTCTCGTAAGATGCAATAGTATCATACTTGAAGTTGTGGTTACGAACCCAATAGAAAGACTTTCTCTCAGAATCGGTAAACTTAATCATTACCCAACTGAAATCCTTACGATAGGTCCACTCTCCTGTCTCATTACCCTCAGCATCAACAACCTTCTCCATATACATCTCACGTGGAAGAGCCTCTGGATACAAACTGATAACAGAGTCCAATCTGCGATCCAAATCAATCTCATCCTCAGATGTCATAAACTCGTAGTGAGCAAATGGAGCCGACCAGCTAGGATCACATGATGCACCTGACTTAGTAAACTGAGCGTTAGAAGCATTCTCATCACCACCGGCTCCGGTCTCTGATGCGTTACCATCAATAGCTCCGGTTACAAACTGAGTCTGCTTGGTTAGGATGATATTACAAGCATTGTAAATATAACGTGTCTCACGCATATTCTCTGCTACGATATCAATCTCATACTCTCCAAGAGGAACTGTCTTGGTTCCTGCACTAAACTCCAAACGTCCACCAACCTCATTAACTCTGAAAATTGGATAATCTTTATATGTATACTTCTTCTGCAACAACTCAAGAGTTGTATCCTCTCTGATAGATGGAGCTGCCAACCAGTAACAAACTGCTGATTGACCATACCAAGCCTCCTCTGTCATTCCGGTCTCAACATTTCTAATGTCAAGGAGTTTAACAATAACAGGAGTGGTACTCATATCCAACTCAAGTGCCGCAGAATTTACGGTAGAACCCTGCTCTACATAGTAGGGGTTCTCAAGGTAATATACGTTCTCACTCATATAACCCTCTTCGATCTCCTCACAAGAGGTAAGAGCAAACGCAACACCTGCCAATGTATAAAATAACTTTTTCATAAATTAACCTCCTAAGTTTTATTCTTGAGTTCTTACGTACTCAGGATCGTATGTTGCACCAAACTCAAAGGGATAGTGTCCTGAATCCAATACATGCAAAACAGTTCCGTTAGAGATAATATCGGTTGTTCTACATCTAACTGTAATATCACGCTCCGGTCTCTGCTGAGCAAAAGGAATATCACTCCAATCCTGAGTAGGATTGTCCAATCCCTCTCCACGAACCTTCACCAAATACAGATACCAAGGTCTGGTTGTAATCTGCAAACCATCACCAGATGAGATAACCCAGTCAGCTGAATTTGTTGACTCCTGAGTTACAATAGCCATCTTCTGAACAGGAGCAGCTACTTGATACTCCATAGGCTCTATCTGGTTTGCATAGATCATACCATCTTTATCAGCAAGATCCTTATTGTTAAGAATTGGCTCATTAAAGATGTACATTCTCATATCATCTGCACTATATGTAGAATACAAGCTATCCATATCCCATGTATAGAAATCGCTCGCTTTATCATAGAAAGTAGTGTAGATAACTGTCTCTCCATCCTCTGCATATTTGGTATAGATAGAGTCTCTATACTTCTGTACAGAGTCAATTCTATTTCTCAAATATGAGGTTCTACTAGACAAGAACGATCTAACACTAAAATCATTGAAAGCAAAGAAAGTTCCGCAACTATTGATCTCCTCCTTTAAACCATAATGATCAATTATTTGGCACAAAGAGTCGAACTCATGGAATCGATTACCCTTCAGGTAATCATAAACCGAATGTTTTGTATAGTTTGAGTGCACACCTCCATCGTTAAGGTAATCATTTCCACAAGACGAAAGCGCAAACACAGCAACTACAACTGAAAATAATATCTTTTTCATATTATACATACTATTTTATGATTATAGTCTTCCCTGCCAATATGGATTCTGCAATGTAACAATATTGTTAACAAACAAATCCGGATCAACAGGCCAATTATACTTACCACGCTCCATCTGAGCAGCTGTTGTATTGGTCAACAATGAGATACCTGTGTTGAAGTAGTAACGACACAAATCGAAATAGCGGTGTCCCTCAAGGAACAACTCACGTCCTCTCTCATCACAAATTGCACGTGACAAAGCTGCCTTACCATCGTAACCACCAAGGCCTGAACGACTTCTAATCAAGTTCAAATCCTCAATTGCAGCTGCAGTATTACCCAACTGAGCGTTAGCCTCTGCTCTCAACAAATAGATTCCTGCCAAACGGAAAAGGATTCTGTTGTTCAAACAGTGCAATCTCTCATCAACATCCTCCTCAAAATTGTTAAACTTATGACAAACAATTGATCCTGCCGGAGACAATCCAAAGAACTCCTTGAAACGCTCGTCATTCTCCTGATCATTAAACAATTTGTCTATCTCTGTCTCTACGAAAACCATAAATGGCTCAGCAGATGCAGAACCCCATGATGTTGAACCCCAATAAGGATAGCAGATAAAGTTGTGATAAAAATCACTGGTTGAAGAGCTACCTGTTGCAATTGCTCCTGTAGCCTCATCTTTACTGTTATAAGGCATCTGGAAGATAACCTCATCCTGAGTATTCTCGGTGTATTGCTTTATCTCATCTGTTGGCTCCAATGTATAGATACCTGAAGCAATGATAGAGTCGCAAGCAGATTTACATTTTGCATAGTCACCATCCCAAGCAGCCATGTGTGCCAATGTTGCATAAGCTACAGCCTTATTAGCCTTATAGCTCTTGTCTGTTGCAGGAGACTCAGAAGTAGCATAATCCCAATCCAAACGATTGATTGCCTCATAAAGATCTCCATAAATCAACTCTGCAACCTCACTTGCCAATGCTCGTGGTGTATATTGAGCACCTACCCAAGAAGATGGAATCTCGGTAATAAGTGGAACTCCACCCCAAATTCTATACATTGTAAAATAAGAGTATGCACGCAAGAAGTACAACTCACCAATAAGAACCTCTCTACGAGCAGGATTCTCAAAATCAGCATCGGTATAATCCTCCTGCAAGAATTTCAATGCACGATTCACCTGATTAATAATCTGGTAGAAACTTTGCCAGTTTCTATAGGTGTGCATAATTGATGAACTACTCTCTGACTTCTCCAACTGGAACTTACTGATTGAATTCCAATCTGTATTCGGAGTTGAAGAGAATAAGCCGGTACCTGTAATATCACCATATACATTATATCGAGCACGCTCTCCTAATGTTTTACGAAGAAGCGCGTATGTTCCTGTAACACCAGCCTCTGCCTGATCCTCAGTCTTCCAATAGTTCTCCTCAACAGGGAAAGAGTATGGAGTCTGATCAAGGAAGCCGGAACATGCTGTTGCACTTACAGTTACAACTGCAACAGCTGCCATTAATATATTTTTTATCTTCATTGTATTCACCATTTACATTAGAATGTTAACTCAAGACCAAATGTATATTTGTGAGGAAGAGGATACTCATCACCACGTGCATATCCACTCTGGTCAACGTTCTCTGGATCTGGAAGAGCCTTAGCCTTAGCCCAAAGCTTTACGTTATCCATATATGAGTACACTCTCAATCTCTGAAGTTTAATCTTCTGAATCAAAGCGGTCGGGAAGTCATATGACAATGAGATATTCTTAATACGGAAGAATGCTCCATTATCAATGAACAATCCTGATGCGATATTATACAAATCGTAGTACTGACCACTCTGAGACCATGGATACAAGGTTGGCAAATCTGCTCTGTCACCCTCCTTTGTCCAGAAGTTCAAACCACCGAAATCCATAGCTGGTCCAGCCCAGTGACCCCAACGTCCTGCATTTGCCTCAGATCCCCAGTTACCACCGTTCAAACGGTCTGAAAGGAATCCGTTCCAAATCTTACGACCTGCAACGTAGTTACAGTACATTGAGAATGAGATGTTCTTCCAACGAAGTTGAGTCTGAATACCTCCAAGAATTGCTGGGTCAGGAGAACCATTAGCCTTCTTATCATACATATCAATGATATAGTCTCCATTGATATCCTCCATTGCAACACAACCAGGCTCCAACTGGATCAAAGTCTGACTACCATCGTAGTACTCGTTCAATCCCCAACCTCCACACATACTCATATACTCACCTGTCAATGGATCAACAGGGATATCCTCGTATGTTGAGTAGATTCCGTGAGCTGTATAGTTCTTGAACTCATACAATGGACGACCTACTGTCAATGTATAAAGCATCCAAGAAGCACCAGTCTCTACAGAACGGTTGTTGTATGGAAGCTCTTTAATCTTGTTGTTATTCTTGGCAGCATTGAAATCAATTGTCCACATCCAATCGCTGTTACGTGGCAAAAGATCCAAACTTACTGAGAACTCAATTCCTGAGTTACGTACAGACACCATGTTATTCTGTGATGTAGAGTAACCGGTTGTAGGAGGCATAGGAACTGAGTAAATCATATTCTCAGAATCACGAATATAGTAATCAGCGGTTACCATTACTCTCTTGTTCAAGAAGTGAACATCGATACCATAGTTCTGCTGGATTGACTGCTCCCAACCCATCTTCTTAGATGAAACTCGACCACTATAGTTATAAGCAACAGTATTCTGACCATTATATATATTGGTATTCTGAGAACCATTGCTGATTGTATTGGTCATTGCTGTATATGTATCATACAAGCCTGCAGGGTCATTACCTGTTACTCCGTAAGATGCACGGAACTTCAAGAAATCGGTAACGACATTCTCTGGGAACCAAGACTCCTTAGTTGGAATCCAACCTACAGATACTGATGGGAAGTGTCCCCAACGGTTATCCTTACCGAAACGGCTTGAACCGTCCATACGCCAGTTCAAAGACAACAAATATCTATCCTTGAAATCATAGCTTGCACGAGCAAATACAGACAAACGTGAACGCTCCTCAATAAATGAACTTGCACTCAAGTTCTCCTTTGCAATACCTGTAATTGTGTGAATATCGTCAGATGCTGCATCACGACCACTTGCAGATACTCCATCACGGTAGTTATACTCAGCTCCCTGACCAAGCAACAATGAAACGTTGTGCTTATCATTGAATGAGTTCAAATACTGAATAAAGTTCTCAACCTCCCATCTGCGAGATGCATTATATCCTGATTGAGCTGTAGAGATTCCATCAGCATTAGAATAAGAAGGAATAAAGTAGTCAATCTTAGCCTCGTTCAAAGAGTAAGAGTACTGAGTTGTCCACTTCAAGTGCTTAGTAAAGTCAAGCATCAACTGTACTCCGGCAGTGAAGTCACGGTTAAGGTTCTTATCCATACGATTCTCTCCCTTTCCTGAGAAAGCAAAGATATCCTCCTCTGTCAAGTAACAGAATGATGATGGCATACCCCATGGGGTAAATACGTTCAAGTTACCATTACTCTTGGCACGACGAGTCTCATTGTAACGAAGGTTGGCAACAATATTCATCCACTTGTATGGAGCCAATGTCAAGTTCAATGACAATACGTTACGATTGAAGTCTGTTCCAATCATAGTTCCCTGCTCATCATACATGTTGTATGACAAACGGTAACCCATCTTCTCAATACGCTGAGAAACTGATACATCATAGTTCTGAACTCGAGCACTTCTATAGATAAGTTTCTGCCAGTCTGTATTGTTATTGAAAGCAGGGTTCAAAGAGTCAAGTACCCAATATGAGATACCATTTGTGTAGTTTGAGAATGGAGCTTTCCACTGATTTCCCTCATATCCGAAATACTCACCAACCAAGTTAATCTTTGAATCACGCTCAGCCTTACCAACACTGATAGGACGCAATGTAGGACGATCTGATACTCCGTAGTACGCATTGATACGAATCTGAGGTCTGTTACCCTTAGGAGTCTTGGTCTTAATCAAGATAACTCCGTTAGCAGCACGAGCTCCGTAAATAGCAGAAGCAGAAGCATCCTTCAATACGTCGATAGACTCAATATCGTTAGGGTTGATACCTGCAATTGGGTTTGTACTTGTCAAATCGATAGCACCAAGGTCATTCTCATCCATAATGATTCCGTCAATAACGTACAATGGTGTTGAACGAGCATTCTGAGAAGCAATATTGGTGTTACCACGCAATGTTACGATACCCTTAGATCCTGGCTCTCCAGAGATGTTCATGATGTTCAATCCGGCAACTTTACCTTGCAAAGCCATCTCGACAGATGGAACCGGAATGTTCTCCAACTTCTCAGAGGTTACAGAAGATACCGCAGCAGTAGCCTTCTCACGAGTAATTGACTGGTAACCGATTACGACTACATCCTCAATCTGTTGTGTGTCCTCCTCCATTGTACAGTTAATGGTTGTCTTACCAGCAATCTGAACAACTTTGTCTTTCAATCCCATAAATTTGAATGTCAAGCTACCATTAGCAGGAGCATTGATTGTATAGTTACCGTCAATATCTGTTCCGGTACCTACTGTTGTTCCTGTAACAATAACGTTAACACCAGGAAGTGGCTGACCTAACACGTCAACTACAGTTCCTGACACTTTCACAAACTCCTCCTCCTGCGCATGTGCGATGCTGGGCAACAAAATGGCCAATGCCACAATTGCCATACGGCACCAACTGCGCAATGCTTTGGAAGTTTTCGCAATTGTCATGTTTTTTTCCATAAATTGAATTTGTTTTTAAATCATAGACTTATCTCTATTTTTTGTTTGTTTTTAAATTTTATTGCCCTGATCCCTTGGAAAAGGCGCAATGTTGTTTCTCTTGTTTTTGTTTTTTTGATTTCTGTTTTTCTTGTTGTTTTTTTTAATTGTTAATACTTACTTTATTTCGACTTTTTCTTTTTCTACCATAATTTCCAACCTTAGCAAAGGAATATTTTAACATTTATACCTCTGTCCATCGGCCAAAAAACGCATTTTTCACACTTAGCGACGCTACATCTCATCATTTTTACCTGCATTATCACAACGAACACAAGCAAAAATGCAATTTTTCAATCTTTTGTCTTACAGAAGATTGCACGGGAGCAAACGTTTCCGAAAACTCAAGACAATACACCCATCCCTAAGTATGCACACGACAAAGCAAATATAATACTTATATGTTAAAAATACAAAAAGATTAAGGATAAATTTAAATTTTAACAATTGGAGATTAAAAAGAAAAATTGACAGATGTAAAACAAAAAAAAAAGACAGCCTCACGGCCATCTTCCTGAGCTGTTACCGAGACTTGAACTCGGGACCTCTTCCTTACCAAGGAAGTGCTCTACCACTGAGCTATAACAGCATTTCTGAGCCTCTTGTCGGGTTCGAACCAACGACCTCGAGATTACAAATCACGCGCTCTACCAACTGAGCTAAAGAGGCAAGAATATATATAAAAACGGAGCCTCTTGTCGGGTTCGAACCAACGACCTCGAGATTACAAATCACGCGCTCTACCAACTGAGCTAAAGAGGCAATTTTTCAAAGAAAAGGGTAAGCGAACTATATCGCACCGCTACAACCATCTACCCTTGCTACCTTCCGATCCTGGGGGAGTTCAACAGGAGCTGGTCGTATAGGACTTACCCGGGCACAAAGGTACAAAAAAGTTTATAACCACCAAAGAATATCAAGAAAATTTATCAATATTTTTTTTCGTTATATTTTGAAACCTTTTTATCTCAATTTCAGTATAAGAAACATGAACATTTAACGCACTGAAATTATGGCTATTGCACACAGCTTCATAAATCAAAGAAGCGAAAGTATCGAAATTGAAAAGAGTAAGGCATTATGCAATTTCAAGCAATATTTATACGCAGAAGATTTCAAAAGTGCCTTTGAAGCGGCTAAAAAAGAGCTTAATTTTGACAAAATCTATCTTTTGGTTGTAAAAAACGACCAAAAATTATCCACATTTCCCGACAGAAACAGAGAGATTGATGGGAAAGTACAGCCATACATTCCGGAATTCTATTCACAACTTGCAGAAAACGGCTTTATACATATAACAAGCAACGATATTGAGACTCAGGAGCTGTATGATATAATGAAGAGAGATGATATTCAAGAATTCTATCTTTACCCTATTTATAGTTCGTTTGAGGCATTAACCTTTATATGCTGCGCACGACGTGGAGCAAACACCAATCTCACAGTCCATCTGTACGAGACATCAACAATTAACTATATGTCAATTTTGATTGGCGAAACGATTGACAGAATCAATTACCGTTCAATGCGACAACAGTCATTCGCCTGAATAAGTTTATTATATAATCTTACCGCACCCCAGGCGTCGGTTGCGGCATATGCTATTTGAGCAGGAGTCAATTCATCTGCAGCCCAGTTAGTGATTCTCTGTCTTTTAGAGATATGAACTCCAAAAACAATTGCCATCAATTTGGCAAAAGATTTATCCGCTATACCGTATTTTGAAACAATACTCTGTAAATCGACAAAAGAGCGGGGAGTAAATTTTGAAAGTCTCTTCAAACCCTGCAAATCATCATGAATCCCTACTCCTACCTTAATTATATTCGGAGTCTCCAGTAGATTTTTTATTATATCAGAAAAGTGAACTTTGTTTAAACGAATCTGTACAACATAGTTTTCCGATGCCAACTGAAGCAGTGAAATCGGATAGAGTACCCCCTTTTTAAATGCCGGGCGAGTCTCTGTATCAAATCCAATAACCTCACTTTTCAATAGAGGTCTAAGCGCATCCTCCAACTCCTCTTCACGCTCTACAACTACAACCTCTCCCTCATATACCGCCAGTGGCAGCTCAGCAATCTCCTCCTTTGTAATTGTTGATCTATACATCACTAATACTCCTCCTCTATTCCATACTCCTCTTCCAATTCATCAAAGCCATACTCATCATCCGAATCATCCGAAGATGAATCAAATGCCATGGAGTTACATTTTGCCAGATGAATAGCACGCAATACCTCGGCACACGCCTTACCCCAATAGAGATCAAAATTATTGTTCAAATTCCATATAGCCTCGCCCATCACCGCATCAACGCCACTTTTGTATGAGTGAACAAAATTTTTCAGATCCTGATAAATATCCGAGATTTTTTCAGAAATAGTATGAACCACCGGCTCTTCATGAAAGCCATCTACATCGTCAAATATCTCAAGATAGTCATCATACTCCCCCATCTTGCTCTTTATCAATGCAAACAGCGTATTGTACTCATCCTCAGTTACCGCATCTTCGCACATACCCTCCTCATCACTATCTATCACAGGCAACATAGTACCTTTGAGATAGATAAGGGGAATAAACTTTTGAAGTTTACCAACAAACTCTTCACGGCTTATTTTGGCAGAGGTAGTCAAAAACAGCAAAAACTCTTTAGCTACGGTTACAAACTCAACAACCGATGCTGAATATACTTTATCGTGCAAACTCTCCATCCTATTTCTGCATTAGAAGGTACCCATTCCCTGACGAATAATTTCGGGCTCATCGTCAGAGCAGTCAACTACGGTCGACGGCTCATCATTTCCATAACCGCCATCTATAACTACTTCAACAAGTTTTTCATACTTTTCAAATATCAGTTCCGGATCAGTGGTGTACTCAGTTTCACCACCATCAGATTTGACTGATGTTGTCAACAACGGATTTCCCAACTCTTCAACTATTGCCTGAACTATTCTGTTATCAGGAATTCTTATTCCTATTGTCTTTCTCAACCCCTCAATTGAAGATGGAAGAGATTTGGCTGCGGGCAATATAAAGGTAAAAGGACCCGGTAAAGTACGTTTCATAAACTTAAACACCTTGTCGCCAATCTTTGTATATTTCCCGGCCATACTTATATCCGAACAAATAATCGAAAAGAGAGCTCGTTCAGGTTTTATACCTTTCAATGACGCCACTCTCTGTATTGCCTTAGGTTGCATTATATCACATCCAATAGCATAGACGGTATCGGTAGGATAAATTATCACCCCTCCCCGTCTCAACTCATCAACTATCTTACGCACCTCATTAATGTCGGTGTGATCTTCATATAATTTAATAAATCTGCCCATACTTTACAAATGATGGACAAAGGTAGTGAAAATTTATCTACCTTTGCAAAAAAGATATAGATGATGAAAAAAATCGCTACCACTATTGTTATAACACTCTTAGCATCAATTGCTACAACTGCTCAGATACATGGTATTTATTCAATGGGTGAGGTTGCAATTTCGGAACTTCCACTAGAGTTACGCAACAAGAAGCAACTGATAGCCATTGACAAATGGGGTGATACTATTGTAACACAGAGTACCTATGACGGTAAGGTTATATTCCCCATACTGAAATCAAAAAGCAACTCATTTATTATCGCCTCAAGCGACAAAGTTGCCGATACTGCTGTGTGCGGGGCTCATTACCCGGAACGTCTTGACGATATCGCATGGGAGAACAATCTTGCCGCATACAGAGCCTATGGGCCTGCCCTGCAAAGAAGTGGAGAGCGGGCATTCGGATATGACGTATGGACAAAAAGAGAGCCTCGACCAATTGTTAAAGAGCGATATTTCAACCACTTGCACAAGAATATATCATATCACACAGACCATGGAAACGGAATGGATGTTTACGCAGTAGGAGCCTCTCTTGGATGTGGCACTGCTGCCCTCTACATTGACAGCACAATTGTATATCCATACTGTTGGAGTGAATACAAGATATTGGATAACGGTCCTTGGCGTTTCACTGTCGAATTACGATACAACCCTACAGAGGTTAACGAACAGAGCGTCACTGAAGTAAGAACCATAACTCTGGACTACGGCACTTATCTTAACAAAACCATCGTCAGATTCGAAGAGTTAGAAGAGAATAGGAAAATTGCTGCAGGGATAGTTGTACACAGCTCTAATCCTGATGGATACTATTTTGATAAACAAGGAATTATAACCGTAGAAGACTCCACACAAAGCCAAGGAAACGGAGCCATATATGTCGGTTTGGTAAAGAGTGAGGGATTTGAGAATTGTCACTTTGAACCATACAAAAGAGACGGAGAGATTGCCGGACATATTCTGGGTATAAATACTATCGCCCCAAATAAAGAGTATATCTACTATTGGGGTGCCGGATGGAGCAAAAACGGCATAACAAAGGAGATGTGGCACAAATACATGAAAGATGAGTATAATAGAACAATAAAAAATAAGAAGATAAGGATTAAAACAATACAATAAAACATAAAACTATGAAATTCAAACAATTAGTCCTATGCATTGCAATATTGGCATTTGCCATTAACAGCAGTGCCGCAAGTAAAAAATCAGAACAGAGCGACAGAGAGTTCTGGTGCGAAGTTGCCTACAAAATGGCAGCTCCCGTCCTTGAAAACATGAGTAAAGGAGAGCTACAGGCAAATATGCTGGTAGAGACCAGTCCTACCTGGGACGGACGCGACATTCACGTAACCTATATGGAGTGTTTTGGCAGACTTATGGCAGGAATCGCTCCATGGCTTGCGCTTCCTGACGACGACTCCAAAGAGGGCAAACAGCGTAAACAACTAAGAGAATGGGCATTAAAGAGTTACGCAAATGCAGTAAATCCCGACAGTCCTGACTACCTGCTATGGAGAAAGGAGGGACAGACATTAGTCGATGCTGCCTATCTTGCCGAGAGTTTCCTGCGTGCATACGATGCTCTGTGGCTTCCACTTGATGAAACCACAAAAGAGCGATACATAACCGAATTTACTCAACTAAGGCGAGTTGATCCCCCCTACACCAATTGGTTATTATTCTCGGCAACAGTTGAGTGTTTTCTGAAAAAGGCCGGAGCTGATGCCGATGAGTACAGAATCCATTCAGCACTACGCAAAGTTGAGGAGTGGTATGTGGGCGACGGTTTCTATAGCGATGGTCCTGATTTTGCATTCGACTACTACAATAGTTATGTACTTCACCCTATGTTTGTTGAGTGCCAGGAAGTTATAACTCAAGGAGGTAAATACAATATATGGAATATGCCGAAGTCCGGTTTTGCAAACGGAGTAAAAAGGATGCAACGCTATGGTATAATTCTTGAAAGATTGATATCGCCCGAGGGCACATTCCCTGTTTACGGACGCTCTATTACATATCGTACCGGAACATTACAGCCATTGGCGCTGCTCTCATTACGAGGATGGTTGCCTGAGGAGTTATCTAATGGTCAGGTAAGAGCTGCTATGAGCGCAGTGATCAAGCGTATGTTCAGCGATAACCGTAATTTCAACGAGAAAGGTTTCCTGACTTTGGGATTCAATGGTTCACAACCCAATATCTCGGATTGGTACACCAATAACGGAAGTCTGTATATGGCTTCATTGGCATTTTTGCCTTTAGGATTACCAGCAGACCACCCATTCTGGACAGATGCTCCACAATCATGGACATCAAAGAA
Source organism: Marinifilaceae bacterium (assembly GCA_017936285.1). Classification (GTDB taxonomy): domain Bacteria; phylum Bacteroidota; class Bacteroidia; order Bacteroidales; family Marinifilaceae; genus RGIG9079. The sequence continues at coordinate 65,423 of JAGBFU010000018.1, forward strand.
GGCATGGGAGGGAGTTGACTTCCCTAAAGATCACGCAGTACAATGAGAAATTTACTAGTTATAATTACCATTATAATCCTATGTAGCGCAGGGAGTTGTAACAAGAGTAACTCCCTGAATCGCTACGTCCTTATTCCAGTTGAAAAGGGATATAGCAAAACCTCGGTCAATGCTACAATATTCCGTAAAAATTCAATAACGAGCCATAATGATTATCAGTATATTGCATATTACGATCCGGATGGCTATGTAACCCTCGGAAAGCGCAAACACAATAGCTCCAAATGGGAGATACACAGAACCCAATACAAGGGTAATGTTGCCGATGCCCATAACGTAATATGTATTATGGTTGACGGAGATGGGTATCTTCATGTTGCTTTTGATCATCACGGGCATCCGTTGAATTACGCCATGAGTGTTGCCCCCGGCTCGCTTCAACTTGGCGATAAGATTCCCATGGTAGGCAAGGATGAAGAGAATGTTACATATCCTGAATTTTACAGATTAAACAGGGGTAATCTGCTATTTGCCTATCGCGACGGATCATCGGGAAGAGGTAATCTGGTTCTAAACCGTTATAGCGTGGATAGAAAAAAATGGGAGAGGGTTCAGGATATTCTTATCGATGGAGAGAATCAGCGCAATGCCTATTGGCAACTCTACGTTGACAGACAGGGAACAATCCACTTGTCATGGGTATGGCGAGAAAGCTGGTTAGTTGAGACCAATCACGACCTTTGCTACGCCCGCTCCAAAGACAACGGAGTGACTTGGGAAAAATCGAATGGCGAGAGATATACATTACCTATAAATGCCAGAAATGCTGAATATGCGTGGCATATTCCCCAAAACTCGGAGTTGATCAATCAGACAAGTATGAGTGCAGATGAAGAGGGAAATCCCTTTATTGCAACATATTGGCGCGATAGTAATGTTATGTCGCCTGAGATTGTTGTGCCACAATACAAAGTTGTCTGGCACAATGGCAAAGAGTGGAAAGCAATGCAGGCAATGAATCGTCATCAACCATTTTCATTAAGCGGAGGTGGTACAAAGATGATTCCCATTTCGCGTCCACAGATTGTCATAGAAGATGGTTACCTGATATACATCTACCGCGATGCAGAATTCGGTTCTAAAGTAATGTTGAGTTATAGTGATATATGGAGTTTAAATCAGGGAATACTCCATTGGAGAACTCCTCCATCTCCCGAATTCAGTGTTGATGCATGGGAACCCTCAATTGACACTGAATTGTGGCACCGGAAGGGAGTACTTAATATCTTTGTACAAACAGTACACCAGGGAGATGGTGAAAAGAGTGTCGAGAGTGAACCTGAAATGATATACGTTTTAGAGATTGAAAGTAAAGATAAAATATGAGTAAAGTAATAACCCTATTGAGTGCTTTTATACTCCTTATCGGCTGTACAACAAGCACATTACCCGAATATGAGGAGGTAGTAAACATTACTACCAAAGTGAATGACTATTGGCAGGAGACACACCCTAAACATGGGCGGGCATTCTGGGACAATGCAGCCTACCACACAGGCAATATAGAGGCTTATAAGCTGACCGGCAAAAAAGAGTATCTAGACTACTCTGTTGCATGGGCAGAACACAATTTGTGGCAGGGTGCAAAAAGTACTGATAAAGCGAACTGGAAATATAGCTACGGCGAGAGCGATGAGTATGTTCTGTTCGGAGATTATCAAATCTGCTTCCAGGTTTATGCTGACCTTTATAACATTGAACCTGACAGTATTAAGATTGCCCGCGCCATCGAGGTTATGGAGTACGAGATGAGCACTCCTCAAAACGACTATTGGTGGTGGGCTGATGGACTTTATATGGTGATGCCGGTGATGACAAAACTATATAAAATTACAGGCAATGAGTTGTATTTGGAGAAGTTGCATGAGTATTGGAGCTATGCCAACTCAATTATGTGGGACGAGGCAGAAGGATTGTATTATCGCGACGGCAAATATATCTATCCTAAACACAAATCGACTAATGGCAAGAAAGATTTTTGGGCTCGAGGAAACGGTTGGGTATTAGCCGCATTTGCCAAGGTTCTTAGCGATTTACCGACAGATAACCAATATCGCAATGAGTATATCGCCCACTATCAACAAATGGCAGAATCGTTGGTAAGAAGCCAGCAAGCGGAGGGTTACTGGACCAGAAGCATTCTTGATCCAGAGCATGCTCCCGGACCGGAGACAAGTGGTACAGCCTTCTTTACATATGGTTTATTATGGGGTGTTAACAACGGCTATTTAGAGCGCAGCACCTACTTGCCAACAATCATGAAAGCATGGAACTACTTAACACAGACTGCTATGCAGAGTGATGGGAAAATAGGGTATGTACAACCTATTGGTGAGCGAGCAATTCCAGGCCAGATCGTTGACTCAAACTCTACCGCTAACTTTGGAGTAGGAGCATTCCTGCTTGCTGCTACCGAGATGGCTAAACAGGTGAAATAGTCAACTAACATCAGAGATAAAGAGGGTGGTCTGACAATATTTGTTGACCACCCTCTTTGTATTATCGACCTCTTAACTTTATTACACAAGATGTGCAATCAAAGAATCTCTCTCTCCCGGCAATAAATCTATCATCGGCAACTCAATCATTGTGTAACAACCCGGTTGCTGACGCATAGAGGCTCTTGCACATGAGACCATTATCTGAGCCGTAAGAGCCGGATTATTAATCTTCATATTAAACTCAAATAACTGATTCTGAGTCTTGCCTGATACACCTTTACGTGTCAGATTGACTCCATGTCCCATATCCTTAAGAGCATCTACACTCTCAACCTGAAGAACGTGGGTCTCATCGGAAGCAAAATATGGATCTGCTTTGATTGCTGCTGCAACTGCCGCATAATCATACCCCTCCTCCAACTCAATATATACCATTCTGCGATGTACTCCGGTTCCTGTAGGAATAGTCATCGACAACGCTGCTTTTACTCCGGGTATTGCTTTTACCGCAACAGTGTGTCCCATACTCATACCGGGGCCGAAGTTTGTATAGGTAATTCCTTTAGGAGCACATGCCTCAAGCAGAGCACGAACTACTGAATCCGAACCCGGATCCCACCCTGCACTCATGACAGCAACCCTTCCATTCTCTTTGGCAATCTTATCCAATGCTGTATGCAACTCCACTGTTTTGGTATGAATGTCAAAACTATCAACAGTATTTACCCCCATTGCCAAAGCATCGCCCGCATATTGCAACACACTGCGTGTCGGAGTACACAAAATTGCTACATCAATAGACTCCAACTCCTTCAGATTGCCCACAACTGAAATATTAGCCAACTCAGGCTCAACAACTTGAGGATTACGACGTACAACGCCTACCAATTCAAAATCCTCGGCTACCTGCAATGCCTCAACAACATATTTTCCAATATTACCGTAACCAACTACGGCTGCCCTAATCTTTCTCATATATTACAATATTTTTAAATTTAATTTTCCTACACCTCTGAATTTTAAAACGCAAATTTGAAAACAAAAAAAAATAAATGCAAATCAAAATGAGAAAAAATCTCCAAGAAAATGGCTACTCAAGATTTATAATTCTATTCTGAACGGCATAGATAATCAAAGCAGCGGTATTTCTACATCCTGTCTTAAGCAATAGATTGGCACGATGCTTATCCACAGTACGTTTACTGATAAAGAGCTGATCAGCAATCTCCTGATTTGACAACCCTTTACATACATAATAGAGAATCTCCATCTCTCTCGACGAAAGATCGATCTTACTATCTATGGGCTCTGCACCCTGTTCAGAGATTACCTCGCCCGAAACTCTGCGATTCCAGCTCTCCTGCAACTCTTCAGAGAAGAAAAAATCACCCTCAGCAACACTTTTAATTGCCTCAATAACTCTGTCTATCCCCCCCGATTTCAGAACGTATCCTTTAACTCCGACATCAAGCATCTTATTAAAATATTGATCATCGCTATACATAGTCAATGCAATGATTCGCAACCCGGACTTACGGGACATTGCCTCGCGCACTGCCTCTATCCCGTTCATTTCGGGCATTTCAATATCCATCAATACAACGTCGCAATCAACAATTGGCAAACTGTCCAAAAACTCTTTACCTGACGAAGCTTCGTAAACCCTATTAACAAAACTCTGCATAGAGAGGAGCAGTTTCATCCCCTCGCGAAACAACTTATGGTCATCAACCAGAAATATATTTAACTTCTTCATAACCTATCCATTAAAACAGACTACTATCGATATATGCTATAGCTCTCATACCCTTTCCCGGAGAACTGATTATCTGCAAATCCCCACTACCGGAACGTAGTCTGTAACGCATATTCTCAAGTCCCATCCCCATAGTCTCGTTATCAATCAGAAATCCTCGCCCATTATCACTATATTCCAAATGCAACTTATTATGCTCCAAATTAAGTTTTACTTCAACCTTCGTTGCTCCAGCATGTTTGATAGTGTTGTTTATCAACTCACAAACAACGCGATACATTATTGATTCAACTGCAAAAGGGAATCTGGTCTTTTTAAAGTTTGCCTCAAACTCTACATTCAGTGTAGGTTGTATTCGTTTGGTAAAGGCCGCAATAGCCTCGTACAGACCAAAATTATTCAAAATATGAGGACTAATATTAGCAGAGATTTCACGTACACTAATTATTGCCTCATCAACTGCCTGAGTAATACTTTGTGCCAGCAACTGATTATCCTCGTCCGACTTCTCTTTGCTAAAGCCTGTCGATAACATCTTAACTACACTTAGCAAAGGGCCCAGTCCATCATGTAACTCCTTGGCAAAGTATTGTCTCTCACGTTCCTCAGTCTTGATTACTGCAGAGAGTATTCTGTTCTCCATCTTAATTCTGAACTCATCCACCCTTTTTAGGTATTTAATGAGTTTACGTACATAGAATATTCCAAACAAAAAGACCAATCCTACCAGCGAATTCAACCATCTAACAACAACATCTATACTTGACTCTACTTCAGAATCAGCCATATATGATGTCGAGAGCGAAAGAAGCTGGGTTATTACCAACACTACAATTCCGCACGATATAAGAATCCACGATGCTCTGAAACGAGTCTTCCGCACCAAACTGATAGCAAATCCCGCCGCAATCAACAGCATCACCAAAGAGACATATTGCGCTATTAACGAAGCCATACTATACTTGTTTTAGAAAGGATAACCAATAGCGATATTCAATACCGTATTTCTCATCCACTTACCATTATTTATCAATACAAAACGCTCACCAGGCGCCTTAATCGGATCTCGCAACTTTATACCCCAATCCACTCTTATAAGGAAGAAATTCACATCCAAACGTAAACCCGGGCCACAATCTATGGCAATATCCTTATAGAAATCCGTACTCAACAAACTTCCAGGGATCTTCTCTGTTCTGTTTATCTTCCATACATTTCCTGCATCAACAAACAGAGCCCCCTCCAATAGCCAGAATAGCTTAAAACGGTACTCCCAATTGACCTCCAGCTTAAAATCACCTACGCTATTGGGATAACGCTCACTCTCATAAGAGCCGGGGCCCAACATTCTTGCATGCCAGGCACGCATATCATTGGCACCTCCACAATAGTATGCCTCCTCGAATGGCAAAGCCTTCATATTTCCGTAGGGCACTCCCAAACCTACAAAAAAACGATAAACAAAGGCATTTGACTCATTGAAAGCGTGATGGAAACGATAATCCACATCAGCTTTCAGATATTGTGCATATTTAACTCCAAACAGGTTATAATATGAACCGGTTGAGTCAACGCTTTGCTTCGCATTAAAGAGCGAACTCAACCCATACATCAAGTTTCCTGCCCCCTCGAAATTAACTCTGAGCCAGCTATAATTCGACTCCTTACTCACATTATTGCCATAATACGTAGCAGAGAGATTTCCCGCAGCAACAACGTGACTGGTATATGAGCTAAGGACATATTTATTCTTCAATGAAGCAAAGAATGAGGAATCCATTCTACTCATCTTCACATAGTTCACATCCGCAAGATTTACATCAAAACGCCAACGCTCACCTTTACGCCACCAATAACCGAACTTCACTGTCGAGATATCGCGATTGTAGTAGGGAGTATCCTCGCTACTATACGAGAAGGTCATTGAGGTATGCGGTGCATGATTCTTACGGAACGAATAGAAATTGAAGAACGGTAACCAGAACTGAGGAGTTTCAAGAGTAGCATCTACTCCGTACTCTACAGTACTGAAGAAATTATTCTCCTTCATACGCTCTTTTTTAAGGGCACCCCACACTCTTAATGAAAAATTCTCTGCACCCTTGAAAAGATTTCTGTGATTGTAGGTCAGGTTACCTCCGACACCTATGTTACCGGAATTATTCGTTCCCTCAATAAAGGCATTGTATGATTGACGTTTCATTGGAGTAAGCTGGATTTCACAATCTAGAATTCCAACGGTATCCTTGCGCATAGTCAAAACAATATTGACATATTTATACAGATTCAATGCTTGAATACGGCTATATGTACTTGATATTGATTCTGTATCATATAAATCGCCCGATGCAAACTGTAAACACTGCGCAATTGTCTTAGGTTTTAATGTAAGTTCGCCATAATACTTAAATAAAACCTTGTCATACCACATTGTTGAGTAATCTACGGTATCGATATTTCTGATAGCCAGCAGCTGATCAAAGTTCATATTAACCGTGATATCCCCAATACGGTAAACAACCTCGGCCAGACTATCAACTTTAGGTATTACTACCGAGGTTATCAACCTTGAACTATCAGGAGTTCCATATTGTATGGTATCGGCAAAATAACGGATATAATCGGGCGAGAAGGCATAATAACCCTTATTACGAAGCCCTTTCGATATTCTGTCTCGCTCATCCTCCAACAGCTCTATATCTAACGGCATTCCTCTATACAGCAAAGAGTTAGCAGTGTCAGACAAACGTATTTTTGTAATATCATCGTTAATTGGTAATGCCCCTTTAACAACAAAATTCTTATCCTTATAGTCGATATCAGCTACATAAGTTCTGGGGCCGGTATTAACATTGTAAATCACATGTACCTTGCGTCTCTTTTTGTGATATAGTACGGTATCTGTCACAGAGGCACCATAAAAACCCTTATTATTCAAATATGTTTCAAGTTGATATATACTACGATTTGTCAAATATTCACGATAGATAACAGGTTCCTCTCCAACACGACGGAACCAATTATTTATCCGTTTATCCTTGCGTCCGCTAATGTTATAAAAAGCAAGTTGCACTTTAAAAAGTCCTAAAACCTTACTGTTAGGACGCTGTCTGATCTGCTTTTTGAGCGAGGGCACAACCTGACTACTATCATCATAACGAAGCGAAACTTTATTCAGGAGAAACTCATTTTCAGGTACATACTTCGTTGATGCACATCCGAACAGACTGATGCACAGAACAATACAAAGCAGAACCTTAACCCAAAATATACTCTTTCCCAATCGTTTATTTTTTATAACTTTGCCACAGTGTAAAATTATACGCAATGGTAAGTAAGAACGTAACAAAATTAGTCCAAAACCTTGAAAAAAAGAAATTCAGGGAGAAATATCAACTCTTTAAAATTGAGGGTGAGAAGATGGTAGAGGAGCTTCTTCGTTCAAACTTTAAAACAGAGTATCTTTTTGCTCTTGAAGAGTGGGCAAACAGAAACAAAAATTATTTGGATTTCAACAAATTACAGATTGTTACCGAGAGCGAAATGAGGTTATTGTCAGACTTTCAGTCTCTACCAGGAGTATTGGCAGTTGCCTCAATTCCGGATAGCGCGCATCCTACAGTTGACGAGATTAATCAGGAATTGGTATTACTACTGAACGGAATTCAGGATCCAGGCAACTTAGGCACGATATTCCGCGTTGCAGATTGGTTCGGTATCAAATATATTATATGCGACAAGGAGTGTGCAAGCATATACAATTCCAAAGCAGTACAGGCAAGCATGGGTGCAATTTTCAGAGTAAAATCGATATATGTGGAGAATGGCGCAGAGTGGCTGTCAATACACAAGAACAAGAATTACAGAACCTTTGGAACATTCCTTGAGGGCGAGGATATATACAAAACCGCTCTGCCAGAGAGGGGTGTAATTATTATGGGCAATGAAGGACACGGAATCAGCCGGGAGATTGAAACTATGACAGATACAAAAATTACAATTCCAAGTTTCGCCAATAGCGATTTTCATTCAGAATCACTTAACGTTGGAGTTGCCACGGGAATTATTCTTTCAGAATTTAAAAGGGGAACAAAATAGATTTTGTTCCCCTTTTAATTTTTTGTATTTACCACCCCCCATTAAGTAGCTTTCGGCATCTTTTCCTCCTCGCGGCTCAGCATAACCCAAGTAAACTTGGTTTCTGCATTCGCTCCGCAGCGTCGGTTCAGCATAATGCAAATAAATTTGGCTTCTGCACTCACCTTGCACTAATGTTCGCCATTGCTACGCAATGCCGCAAAATC
>JAGBFU010000019.1 GCA_017936285.1 Marinifilaceae bacterium
ATTAGGAATTAGGAATTAGGAAAAATCGTGCAAGGTGAGAGCAGAAGCCAAGTTTACTTGGATTATGCCGAACCGCCGCCGATTTTGCGGAAACGCGAAGTGTTTGCGAATTAGGAATAATCGTGCAAGTGACTAGTTAGGAGTGAACAGTTTGGAGTTTGGAGTTAATTAGGAATGAGGAATAGTTAGGGATTAATAGGTATGAAGAGGTTTATTTTATTTGTGGCAATGTTTGTATGGGCCTTTGTTGTTAGGGGACAGGATATTCAGGTCACAGCAATGGCTCCATCGGTAGTTGAGACGGGTGAGTCATTCCGTCTTGTCTATTCGGTCAATGCGAAGGCTGACAAAATTAGTGGTGTCGAGATAGATGGATTCTCTATAATGGGACCAAGTACATCATTCTCGTCATCTACATCATGGGTGAATGGAAAGCATACTTCAAGTGTGGAGTATAGTTATACCTATATCGCTTCGGCAAATAAGGAGGGAACCTATACTATGCCTGTGGCTACCGTAACCGTTGATGGTAAGGAGTATAAGTCCAATAGCGTTACTGTTCAGGTTGTCGGTCAGTCATCACCGACTTCAGGCGACTCTGCTCAGCAGGGAGGTGGTAATGGGGCTAATAATCAGGCAACCAACCAGTCTCAATCAGGAGCAATAACCAATGAGTCGCTTTTCGCAGTGGCAGAGGTCAGCAAGAGTTCAATGTATATGGGTGAGTCTATATATGTTACATTTAAGTTGTATGTATCTCCTCAGGTTCAGTTGAGTAGCCTTGACAATGTAAATTATCCTAAGATGGAGGGATTCCTGGTCGAGGATATTGATCCTAATCAGAATATTACATTGAATAGAACAACCTACAATGGCAAGGTTTATAATGTAGCAGTAATCCGAAAAATGTTGCTTTTCCCACAACATACTGGTGAATTGGTTATCGATCCATTCGAGATAGGTTGTATTGTTCGGGAGTCGGCCGGAGGACGAGGAAACAGTTTCTTTGACGATTTCTTTGATAATTATCGTGAGCGTAGATTGATGAGACAAAGTTCTCCGGTTAAGATTGATGTTAAGGAGTTACCTATAGCTGGACGTCCGTCGGGATTCTCCGGTGTTGTGGGTAATATAACTGCTAGTGCTACTCTCTCTGCCGATTCAATCCCTGCGAATGAGGCTTTGACCTATAAGGTGGTTGTGTCGGGTACCGGAAATCTGAAGTTGATGACACCGCCACAACTCTCTTTGCCACATGACTTTGAGGTATATGAACCCAAGGTAACCAGAAATATTGCGGCTACACCATCGGGTAACAAGGGTAGTGTTACATTTGAGTATGTAATTATCCCTCGTTTTGCCGGGGATTACGAAATTCCTGCTCTGACAATCCCATATTTCAGTAGTGTAAATAACCGCTATGTTTCTACAAAGGTACCTGCACATAAGATAAAGGTTTTGAAGGGTAAGGTTACACCATCGCAACAGAGTGGTGATGTTATCCAGTCGTTCCAGAAGGAGGAGGTTCGCAGAGTGGGCGAGGATATCCGTTATATCAAGAGTGGCGATTTAAAGTTAAAGAGAAGTGGTAGCTATTTTTATGGTTCTGTTGCCTATATACTTGCCTTTCTCATTCCGGCTCTTCTATTTGTTGTAGGTGCATTGCTGTATCGCAGAAGGATAGCGGCAGCTGCCGATATTGTAAGGGTTAAGAATAAGGCTGCCAATAAGATGGCAAAAAGCAGAATGAAGAGGGCTGCCGTTGCAATGAAGAGTGGTAACAGTGGAGAGTTCTATCAGGAGACTCTGACCGCTTTGTGGGGATATGTAAGTTACAAACTGAATATCGATCCTGCCGAGCTTACACGCGATAATATTAGTGAATTGTTGGTTAAGCGTAATGTTGATGACTCTCTTGTAACTCGTTTTATCGAGGTACTTGACAGGTGTGAGTATGCTCGTTATGCACCGGGTAGTAACCCCGAGGGGGCGATGAACGAGATTTATTCGTCGGCAATTGCGATTATAACTGATATGGATAAAGTAATCAAATAGTTATGAAGAGAGTATTTCTATTGGCGCTATTAAATTTGGTTGTTCTATGCTCGCTTATGGCGCAGAGTAGCGAACAAGCTGAGAATTATTATAAGAGTGGCGAATATGATAAGGCTATTGAGGAGTATAATGCCATACTGAATGGAGGCGAGAGCAGTGCTGCGCTCTATTTCAATCTTGCCAATTCGTACTATAAGGCAGGCGAGAATACCAAAGCGATAATAAATTATGAGCGTGCAAAACTCCTGGCCCCACGAGACAAGGATATTGAGTATAATCTGGCATTGGCGCGTAAGGGAGCTGTTGACAAGATTGAAACCTTGCCCGAGATATTTTTTGTACGTTGGTATAACTCATTTGTCGACTCTATTTCGGTAGATGGATGGGGCTACTTTTCTGTATCGCTATTCATTCTGTTTTTGATATTGTTGGCGATGTTTCTCTTTTCAAGGTTTGCAACTATCAAAAAGATTGGTTTCTTTTTAGGAATTGTGGTGTTGGCAGGAACTATTTGGAGTATAACTGTGGCACACAAAAGATACTCTTCCGAAATAGAGCATAATGGAGCTATTATTGTGGCGCCAAGTGTTGCAGTCAAGTCATCGCCCGATAATTCAGGTACCGATCTTTTTGTGGTTCACGAGGGTTTGAAGGTCGAGATTATCTCAACCATAGGCAGTTGGTATAATGTGCGTCTTGCCGATGGAAATGAGGGATGGATATCTTCATCGGATTTGGAGAGAATCTGATAATTTTCTATCTTTGTGATTATGGAACAGTATGTAGTATCGGCAAGAAAGTATAGACCCGCAACATTTGATACGGTTGTGGGACAATTGGCTATCACCCAGACCTTAAAAAATGCTATTCAGACTAAGCAATTGGCTCAGGCATACCTGTTTACAGGTCCGAGGGGAGTTGGTAAGACAACTTGTGCAAGAATTTTTGCCAAGACTATAAACTGTATGAATCCCAAGGCTGATGGTGAGGCTTGCGAGGAGTGTGAGTCATGCAGAGCTTTCAATGAGGGACGTTCGCTGAATATACATGAGCTTGATGCTGCATCAAACAATAGTGTGGATGATATCCGTTCTTTGGTTGAGCAGGTGCGCATTCCACCTCAGATTGGTAAGTATAGCGTCTATATTATTGATGAGGTTCATATGTTGAGTACGGGAGCTTTCAATGCGTTTCTTAAGACATTGGAGGAGCCGCCGGTTTATGCAGTTTTTATTCTTGCTACTACTGAGAAACATAAAATTCTCCCTACAATTTTGTCGCGTTGTCAGATATATAATTTCAACAGAATTGGAGTAAAGCAAACTATTGAGCATTTAAAATATATTGCTGCAAAAGAGGGTATTACCGTTGATGATAATGCCTTGGATATTATAGCTCAGAAGGCAGATGGAGGTATGCGTGATGCGCTCTCTATTTTCGATCAAGTGGCTAATTTCTGTCAGGGACATATTACTTATGAGAAGGTAATTCAGGATTTGAATGTCCTTGATTATGATTACTATTTCCGTTTGACGGATTTGGCATATATGGGTAAGGTTGCAGAGTCTATGCTTCTCTTGAATGATATCCTTGCCAAAGGTTTTGATGGCGGTTTGTTAATGAGTGGTTTGGGCAAGCATATACGTGATGTATTGGTTTCCAAAGATGCACAAACAGTAAAGTTACTGGAGATGGGGCAGGAGATGCAGGCGAGATATGTCAAACAGGGTGCTGATTGTTCAACCGATTTTCTTTATGAGGCTCTGAAATTGCTAGAGCAGGGCGAGGCTCACTATAAGTATTCAATCGAGAAGAGATTGTGTGTTGAGTTGACCCTTATCCGTCTGTGTCAGATTAACGAACTTAAAAAAAAAAGTTGAGGGCAAGTGAGTTCCCCTCAATTCTTCCTATTCCCGGATTTGGTTATAAAGCCGGTGGCAGTTCTGCTAAGGTAGTTGTGCCACAGAGTCCGTCTGCGCAACCGCTTGATGGTGCAGCCATTGAGACATCGCCTGTAAAACCAGCAGAGAAAGCAGAAACTATTTCCGGTAACCTCTCCGGCACTGCAAAATTAAAGGAACTTTTTGCTAAAGTTAAGGAGCGTGAAGTTTCCGTGACATCAGAAAAGGTGTTGGGCAACGATAAATTTACTGTCGAGGATGTAAAGCGTGCTCTGATAAAGTTTGGAGAGAGTCATTCTAAAGAGACTGAGCTCTATCTGGAACTATCCGCTCTTAGCATCGAAGTGGAACAGGAGACCAATATAAATCTGATTGTTGACAACAAATATTCCGAGCAGATAATTATGCCTTTCCTGAAACGTATTGAGGGAGCAGTCTCTGAGTCTGTAAATAATCGAAATATTCTTCTCAATCTGAAGTATGTTGAACCTGTAAGGGGGGCAGAGGATGATAAAAAGAGTGTTTTGATTACCGCCAAGGATAAGCTCGAATATTTCATCGAACTTAATCCTTGTGTGGCAAAGATGGTTGAATTACTCGGCCTGGAGCTGGAATAGATTGTACTCCAACTGCTGTTTTATAAAGTTGTCCGGATAATTAATCTCAACATCTATAATATTGTTGGCATTATCATAAATAAGTTGGTATTCGGGGTTTATAAATCCTGCGTATGGAGCAATGCCCAATTTTTCATATCTGGTCAGAACCTCTGTAAGCAGTTCCTGGTCAACCTTGACTCCATACTTCTCAACAAGTGCTTCGGCTGCCTGGTAGTCCCCCTCCGATTTAATGCGTTGTACCTCATGTAGCAGCTCTGCAAACAACCCTCGCAATGCTTGATAGTCATTAATGATAAAGGCTGTTTTACCATCTCTCTTTACCATCTCAATAACATTTTCTGATTTGCCATGTTCGTATGCCCATTGAGCTATAAGCTGTCGATTTCGCATATGGCTCTCTTCAAGGTTGCACCCCGGTTTAATTCGCGTAAGCTGCCCCATTAACCCATTGCGGATATAGTTGCAGTACTCGGCCTCGCCCACCTTTAGCGATGGAATCAGCCCCAATTCAACCAATTTGGGATCCATAATATAGTATAGGGCAAACAGGTCTGCTCTGGCCTCCTCGATTGTTGACCCATAACTCTTTAAAGCCTCGCCCGATACTCCCGGCATCAGCCTTCCAGAACCATGCCCCAGGCACTCGTGCAGGTCGGTATGGAGAGTAGAACCCAATGATCCGTACTCTTTGCATAAGGCAATTTCTTCGGGCGATGCTGCAAACTCTTCAAGGGTTCCGCCACTTGCTTTAGCGGCCTGGTCATATGCGTATGTAATATTATCAAGCGTAACCGACTTACTTCCGTAACGTTCACGAATCCATTCTGCGTTAGGTAGATTGATTCCTATTGGAGTGGCCGGATGGCAATCTCCTCCAAGCATTGCAACTTGCATAACCCGTGCTGTAACACCTGAAACCTTACTCTTTTTGTATTGTTCGGCTATGGGTGCATTGCGTTCAAACCATTCGGCATTTGATGCCAAAGTTTCGGTCCTTTTACAAGCCTCTTTGTCAACAATTTCGATAACTGACTCCCAACTTGCCTTTAGTCCAAGCGGGTCGCCATACACTTCAATAAAACCATTGATAAAATCGATAGTGGCACTCTGTTCCTTTATCCACTCTATTGAGAAAGTATCGAAAATATGTAAATCTCCGGTAGAGTAGTACTCAATTAGCAGCTCCAACAATCGTCTTTGCGTCTCATTGCATGAATACTCTTTTGCTTTGTTAAGGTAGTGGCATATCAATTCAATCTCTTTGCTGTATTTACCACCAATTCTCCACACCTCCTCAAAAATTTTACCGTTCTTTTTTACAAGTGTAGAATTCAGTCCCTTTGATATGGGCGAGGTTTCGTCAACAACCATATTGCTATAGAACTCTTCGCTCTCATGTTGTGTAACATTCTGGTAATAGTTATTGGCCGATGCTGTTACCAAATCATCACTATCTCCCAGCACAACTCTTTTGGCCATATATGTGTTATCAAAGATGGCTCTGCGTATATTGTTGAAAGTAGTGTCGTCACCTCCGACACTTTGCCATGCCTCTTTTAACCACTCTTCACTGAAACCGGGGATAAACTTATCCATAGAGTAGTGGTGATGAATTCCATTGGCAAAAAGAACTCGCTTGGTGTATAGTTCAAACTCTTTAAAATCACTACACTCTCTGTCGCCTTGATACTCTTGCCATATTTTACAAATAACATTACGAATTTCCAGATTGTGTATGTTATTCTGATCCCACAATATATCACGTCCGGCAATCGCCGCTTTACTCATATAGTATATAAAGAGCTTCTCCTTCAAACTCATTCTCAGGAATGGCTCGACTTGATATCGCAATATTCGAATATCACTAAACTGTTCGGCAATATAGTTAAAGTTATCTTGTTCCATTATTTATCACTCTGTTCAAAACGTTCCAAAATCTCGTCCGAGGCTTTTACGGCATGGCTGTACCACTGAAAAAGTACCTCCTCTTTACGTTCGTCGCTTAATTTCCAATTAATAGTGCTTGAACGTAGGCGCTGGGTCAAATCGTACATAAGAATTGCTGCGCATACGCTGACATTAAGACTCTCTGTAAAGCCTGTCATAGGAATTTTTACATACTCGTCAGCCATCTCCATAACGCTATCTGATATACCGGTCCACTCTGTTCCAAATACGAATGCAGCGGGACCTTTGTTCAGATCAAATTCCGGTAAATCTACATCGTTGGTATGTGGGGTAGTAGCAACAATTCTGTAGCCTGCCTCTTTTAACTCTTTAATTGCTTGAGGGGTATTAAAACTTGTCTGGTTATGACGAGTGATTGATAACCAGTTCCGACCTCCTCGCGATACTGTAGATGTGAAATCGTATTTATTTCTATTCTCAATTATATGTAGTTGCTGAACGCCGAAACAGTCAGCAGAACGCATAACAGCACTTTGATTATGTGATTGGTAAAGATCTTCAAGAACAATAGCAATATAGTCGGTACGTTCATTAATCATACGGGCGAAAAGTTCATTCTTTTCGTCAGAAACAAAATTCTTCAGATACTCTAATTTCTCTTTTCTTGTCTTCATGGTTTTATATATTGTAAAAAAATAAGAGAGGCTGACCATTGGACAGCCTCACTTATTTTAGATCTAAGGTTAATTAAAGCTCAAGTCCAGCACCTGCCTTAAATTTAACACTCTTCTTAGCAGCTATCTCGATAGTTGCTCCTGTTTGTGGGTTACGTCCGGTTCTTGCAGCTCTCTCAGAAACCGAGAATGTTCCAAAACCAACCAATGTAACTTTGTCGCCACCTTTAACGGCCTCAGAAATAGAGCACAATACAGCGTCTAAAGCCTTCTTTGCGTCTGCCTTTGACAATCCAGCCTTCGCAGCAACAGCATCGATTAATTCAGTTTTGTTCATAATTCTTAAGATTTTTTGGGTTTTTATTTTCTGCTATCGTTTGCAAAGGTAATTATTTAAAATTAAAAATCAACAGATACGATTAAAATTTCTTGATTATCTGTTGATTTACACCTCTTGATGCATTAATGGGGTATAGATATATGGTGGAATGCTATTCTATTTGGTAAGGAATTTTTCGGCAAGTTTTATTGCACAAGCTTCGCCATCCATTGCGGCAGAGATAATTCCACCAGCATATCCGGCACCCTCGCCACATGGATAGAGGCCTGAAATATCCGGATGCTCCAATGTTTCGGGAGTGCGTGGAACTCTTATAGGCGAGGATGTTCTTGTCTCCACTCCAAGCAGTACTGCATTGGGCGAAATAAAACCTTTTGCCTTACGGCCAAATTGTTGCAATCCTTCACGTAATCTTGAGTTCAGTGGCTCTGGGAACCATCGATCGATAGGCGATGGTGTAATTCCCGGTTTATATGAGGTTTTGGGAAAGTTTGTACTCTCTTTGTGGTTAAGGTAATCAACCACTCTTTGAGCCGGTGCGAAAAGTTTACCTCCGGCACGAGTGTAGGCCAATCTTTCAAGCTCTTCCTGAAACTCCATACCTGCAAATATTCCATGGTGGTTTAGCAATTCAAGTTCCTCTTTACCAACCGATGTAACAATTGCAGAGTTTGACCACGGTGTGTTGCGGGCTGATGATGACATTCCATTAACCACTTGCTCTCCGTTGTTTGTTGCTGCCGGTACAACAACTCCTCCCGGACACATACAGAATGAATATACTCCTCGACCACAGATATTTGTTACAAATGAATATTCTGCGGCAGGCAGATATTTCCCACGTCCTTCGGATGTATGATACTGCATGACATCAATCTCGTGCTGAGGATGTTCCAGACGCATTCCAACTGCAAACTCTTTTGGTTCAATGTAGATTCCTGAACTGTTGAGCATTCTGTATATATCTCTTGCAGAGTGCCCGGTGGCCAAAATTACAGCATCGGTTTTATACTCAATGCCGTTTGCAACTACTCCGCAAATTTTATTGTTATGTAGTAGCAGGCTTTCAACTCTATTGCTGAAATGAACCTCACCTCCGTATCTCTCAATGGCGCGTCGTATGTTTGAAATGACATGTGGAAGTTTGTCAGTTCCTATGTGTGGATGAGAATCTCGAAGTATCACTTCGGGAGCTCCAAAATGAACAAGAATTTCCAAAGCTCTTCTGACATTACCACGTTTTTTAGAGCGAGTGAAGAGTTTACCATCCGAGAAGGTGCCAGCACCTCCCTCGCCAAATCCAAAATTAGAGTCTGGATTAACAACTCCGGTTTTATAAAGTAGCCCTAAATCTTTTCTGCGTTCTTCCACACATTTTCCACGCTCAAATATGATAGGTTTTATGCCGGATTCAATTAGTTGAAGAGCTGCAAAAAGACCTGCCGGACCTGCTCCGACAACCACAGCGCTCTTTGCGTTTGAAACATCTCGATAGTTTGGTGTAAATAGTGCAGGGGGATTCTCTATTTCGTCGATATGAATTCCTAAGGTCAGGTTAAACATAACGGGGGAGTGTCTCGCATCTATTGAGCGTTTAACCACGTCAACCTGTACAATGCGATTATGCGCCACACCACACAATTTCGATGCGACTCTTTTTAATTCATTACTTTCAGATAGTAACTTGGGAAGGAGTTTGGTCTGATGCTCTACGTACATATTTAGATTTTATTCCTGGTCAAAGTTGAGTGTCAGTTCAAGCTTCTCCTTTTCACTTTTAGTGTCAATGAGGGTTTTATCTTTGCATATAATTACACGACCCGGGAACTCTTCCAGAATATCTGCCTGATGAGTGGCAATAATCAGTGTTTTGCCCATCTTTTGTATCTCTTTGAAGAGCGACATTATTTCGATTGCAGTATCATGGTCAAGGTTTGCTGTCGGTTCATCGGCGATGATAAGGTCGGGAGTATTGAGCAGAGCTCTGGCTATCACTATGCGTTTCTGTTCACCTCCTGATAGTTGATGGGGCATTCTCTCTTTAGCGTGTAGCATGCCCACATCGCTTAAAACCTCGTCAATGCGTTTGTCAATGTCCTGATTCTTCCAGCCTGTTGCTTTGAGTACAAAACGCAGATTCTCTGCAACACTCCTGTCTGTAAGAAGTCTGAAATCCTGAAAGGCTATACCACATTTTCTGCGAAGCATTGGAATCTTGCTACGTTTAATGTTCTTTAGGTCAAAGCCTGCAACGACAGCCTCGCCGTATTCAAGTGGCAGGTCTGCGTACAGCATTCTCAAAAATGAGCTCTTGCCGCTTCCCACCCGTCCGGTCAGGTAGACCAGTTCTCCCTTGCGTATTGTAAGGTCAATCTTGGTCAATATTGGTGTGTCATCGTGTTTTACACCTCCATTTTTAATTTCAACAATTACCTCAGGACTCTCCATTTTAATCAACTTTTAGACTCTTCAAACCATTGATAGCCTCTTCGGGCGAGGACGCTTTGAATACAAAACTTCCGGCAACCAAAACGTCGGCACCTGCGTCGATAAGCTCTTTCCCTGTCTCTAAGTTTACTCCGCCATCCACCTGGATTAATGTATTGCAGCCTCGCTCATTAATCATACTCTTAAGCTTCTTAATCTTCTCAAGAGAGTGACGAATGAACTTTTGACCTCCGAATCCAGGATTAACGCTCATGATAAGCACCATGTCGCAGTCGTGAAGAATGTCCTCGAGAACATTTACAGGTGTTGCAGGATTTAGAGCAACACCGGCCTTCATGCCCTTGCTCTTAATCTGCTGAATGGTTCTGTGAAGGTGCGTACATGCTTCATAATGAACAGTTAACCACTCTGCGCCTGCATTCTTGCACAAATCAATGTAGTTGTCAGGGTTGACAATCATCAGATGAACATCGAGCGGCTTTTTGCAAATTTGACCAACAGGATCAAGAACCGAAAATCCGAAAGAGATGTTCGGCACAAAAACGCCATCCATAATGTCGCAGTGCAACCAATCGGCATTGCTGTTGTTTATCATATCAATCTCTTTGCCGAGACAAGTGTAGTCGGCCGCCAACAGAGATGGAGATACCATAGTTTTCATATTGTTTCCTTTTGCTGTTACTCTTCAATGTTTTCTGAATCTTTGTACCAACCTGCATACATGTTGTAGGCATTTACAATGCGCTCAACCTCGCCCTTCAAAAGCTCAGGTCCCAACTCCTTCATCTTTTTAGCAGGGCAACCTGAATAGACCCAACCTGATTCAACAACTGTTCCTTTTGTTACGACGCTTCCTGCAGCAATGATTGTGTTGCTCTGAATTTCTGCCTTGTCAAGAACCACTGCACCCATTCCAATTAACACATTATCGTGAATGGTGCATCCGTGAATCACTGCATTGTGTGCAATTGAAACGTTGTTTCCAATTACTGTAGGGCAGGTTTTATAGGTTGCATGTATGGTTGCGTTATCTTGTATGTTTACCTTGTTGCCAATGGTTATGGTATTTACATCGCCACGTAGAACGGCACCAAACCAAATGCTGCAGTCATCGCCCATAGTTACGCTGCCTATAATTGCCGCATTATCTGCCAAAAAACAGTTCTCTCCGAATTGCGGAGTTACACCGTTGAGATTTTTTATGATAGCCATAATAAGATTCTTCTATTGATTCAACCCACGAAGATACAAAATAATTAGGAATTAGG